>JBBSQO010000035.1:0-9923 GCA_038244025.1 Propionibacteriales bacterium | reverse complement strand
TCGGGCGCGGCCATCCGGAGCTTGAGCACCGGCAGCAGGCTCTGCCCGCCGGCCATCAGCTTGGCGTCATCGCCGGCCTCGCGCAACAGCCGCAGGGCTTCTTCCACACTGCTCGGCGCCAAATAGTCGAACTTTGCGGGGATCATGCCTGTCCACCTTCTTTGTCCGAGTTGGTTTCTTCGTCGAAATGGGCCCTTTCATCAAAATGGGGTTGGGTCTGCTCCGGCGGAGCGGTGTCGGCAGCCGGCTGTCCGGCCAATCCGGCCTGGATGGTTTTCCAGACCCGCATCGGTGAGCAGGGCATCACGATGTCCTTGACCCCGAACTGCCGGATCGCGTCGAGCACCCCGTTGACGATGGCCGGGGTGGAGGCGATGGTGCCGGCCTCGCCGACCCCCTTGACCCCAAGTGCGTTGGTGGTGCACGGGGTCTCGGTCCGCTCGGTGATGAAGTCACCAAAGTCCGGCGCGCTCGGCACCAGGTAGTCCACGAAGGAGCCGGTGGTCAGGGTGCCGTTCTCGTCATAGACGGCCTCCTCGAACAGTGCCTGCGAGATCCCCTGGGCCAGACCACCCTGCACCTGACCCTCGACGATCATCGGGTTGACGACATGACCCACGTCATCCACGCAGACGTACTTCCTGAGCTTGGCCGCACCGGTCTCGGTGTCGATCTCCATCGCCGCCAGATGGGTGCCGTGCGGGAAGTTGAAGTTCACCGGGTCGAAGGTGGCATCCGCGTCCAGGCTTGGCTCCATCCCGTCCGGCAGGTTGTGGGCGGCAAAGACCGCCAGCGCCGCATCACCGATACCGACTCCCTGGTCGGTGCCCTTGACGGTGAACCTGCCGCCCTTAAACTCCAGGTCGTCCACGTTCGCCTCCAGCAGATGGGCGGCGACCTGCTTGCCCTTCTCGATCACCTTGTCCGCCGCGGCGACGATGGCCATCCCGCCGACCACCAGTGAGCGGGACCCGTAGGTGTCCAGCCCGCGGGAGGAGATCGAGGTGTCACCATGCAAGATCTCGACATCCTCGAAAGCCACCCCCAGCCGGTCCGCGACCACCTGGCTGAACGCGGTCTCGTGGCCCTGGCCATGAGCGCTCGACCCAGTGGCCACCTCGACCTTGCCGGAGGGAAGCATCCGGATCGAGGCATGCTCCCAGCCGCCCGCACCATAGGAGAGGCTGCCGAGTATCCGGGAGGGGGCCAGCCCGCACATCTCGGTGAAGGTCGAGACCCCGATGCCCAGCTGCACGGTGTCCTGTGACTCCCGGCGCCGCTGTTGTTCGGCTCGCAGCTCGTCGTAGCCGAACAGCCCCAGTGCCTTCTCGGTCGCCGCCTCGTAGTTGCCGGAGTCGTACTCCAGACCGGCCACCGTCGTGTAGGGGAACTCCTCGTGCTTAATCCAGTTCTTCCGCCGTATCTCGATCGGGTCCTGGCCGAGCTCGGCAGCCAGGTCATCCATCAGCCGTTCGATCGCGAAGGTCGCCTCCGGCCGGCCGGCACCCCGGTAGGCATCGGTCCAGGCCTTATTGGTGAACACGTTGGTGCACTCGAAGCGATAGGCGTCGAACTTGTAGATCCCGTTGTACATGAAGGCGCCAAGGATCGGGATGCCGGAGGTGACCAGACCGAGATGGGAGCCCATGTTGGCCAGCAGATCGACGTGCAGGCCGGTGACAACTCCTTCTTTGGTGGCGCTCAGCGTCAGCCGCTGCAGCTGGTCGCGGCCGTGGTGGCCAGCCATCAAGGACTCGCTGCGGGTCTCGGTGCACTTCACCGGCTTGCCCAGCTTGTTGGCGATCACCAAGGTCAGCACCTCTTCCGGCGTCACCTGGAGCTTGCCGCCGAAGGCGCCTCCCACATCGGGGGCGATGACGCGGAGCTTGCTCTCCGGTACCGAGCAGGTCAGAGCCAGCATCAGCCGCAGGATGTGCGGAACCTGGGTGGCCGACCACATGGTGATCTGCTCACCGGTCGGGTCCACCACGGTTGAGCGGGGCTCCATGAAGGAGGGGATCAGCCGCTGCTGCCGGTAGGTCCGCTCGATCACGACGCCGCCGTCGCGGGCCTTCTCGATCACCTCGTCGACGTTGCTTCCCGAGCCTGCCTCGGCCGAGTCATAAACCCAGTGGGCGGAGATGTTGGTGCCCAGATCGGGATGGGCGTACGGTTCCCCGGCGACCGCGGCCTCCAGGTCGAGCACGACCGGCAGCTCTTCGTAGTCGACGTCGACCAGCTCGGTGGCGTCTCTGGCTGCCGCGGTGCTACGGGCCACCACGACAGCCACGATCTCACCGGCGAAGGACACCCGGTCGACGGCCACCGCCTTGTGCTCGGGCGCCTTCTGGTCCGGGGTGATCGGCCAGGCATTGGGCAGACCGCCATGCGTGTCCGCCAGATCCGCACCGGTGTAGACGGCCACCACGTTCGGAGCTGCCTTCGCCTCGTCGACATTGATGGAGGTGATCTTGGCGTGCGCCATCGGGCTTCGGACCATGCCGAGATAAAGCATCCCAGGCAGGGTCATGTTGTCGGTGTAGCGGCTGCGGCCGGTGATCAGCCGCTGGTCCTCCTTGCGGAGGCGGGCCTTGCCAATTTCCGGGCTCGGTGCTGTTGCGGCGGTCGGATCCTCGGTGATGGTCATGATGCGCTCCCAGCGGCCTGTCGGACGGCCTTGACGATGTTCTGATAGCCGGTACAGCGGCAGAGGTTGCCTTCCAGGCCGTCACGGATCTCCGCATCACTGGGATGCGGATTCTCGGCCAGCAGCGCGGTGGACTGCATGATCATCCCCGGCGTACAGAAGCCGCACTGCAGGGCATGGCATTCATGGAAGGCCTGTTGGACGGCAGACAGCTGTCCGCCTTCTGCCAGTCCCTCGATGGTGATGACGGCGTGGCCGTCGGCCTGCACGGCGAGCATCGTGCAGGACTTCACGCTGGTCCCGTCCAGATGCACGGTACAGGCGCCGCAGTTGGTGGTATCGCAGCCGATCACCGTCCCGGTCTTGCCCAGGCTCTCGCGCAGATACTGCACCAGCAGCATTCGCGGTTCGACATCGTCGGTGTAGGACATCCCATCGACGTCAACCGTGATGGGGACTTTCTGACCGCGTGACATGGCCACCCGCTTCCGCTAGATGTCGCCACCGCTGGACTCAAGCCACCACCCGGCGACTGAGGCAGCGGCGATAGTGACAGCCAACCAGTCTGTGACCTGTGGCACAAGGAAACCGAGAATAAATTTGCTATCGGTCCCTGGACAGCTGGTTAGAACTGGCGTCAAAGTCGGCCACGCCAGCGTCGGCGCTACCCTGGACTTTTAACAAGTTTGTAGGATAAATTCCAGTTAGCTGTTGCATAGAAACTGCCGCCCGAGAAGCACGGAGAAGATCATGAAGGCTTTCAGGTATGGGAACGGGCCTTTCCACCAGGCGCCATTTCCAGCCGGGCCGTTAGTCGAAGTTCTCAGCGGTGATGGTACGGGTGACCAGCAACTTGGGTGCGCGCGGGTCCAGATCCCGCCAGGTGGGACGATGCCGGAGCACGACCACGGCGAGTCCGAGGCGCTCATCGTACTGATCGACGGTGACCTTGTGATCACCACCGAGGACGACGAGCTGAAGCTCGACCTGGGTGTCGTCATTCACATCGCCCACGGTGAACGGGTCCGGGTGCAGAACGTGGGCGACCGTACCGCGGCCATGCTCGCGGTGTTCACGCCCGCGTCGTTCGTCGACCGGCTGGCAGCCTGGCCGGCCGTCTGACGAACCGGTACCCCGCGCAGGTCGCTGACGACCGGAGTTGTGTCTCACGACGCCTGCTATTCGATGCCTGCCATTCATTGCCTGCCATTCATTGCCAACCAAGACTAGGCTCAGCGATATGACCTCAAATACACCGGAGTCCGGCCTGGAGAACCTTTCGGTCGACGCATGTTGGACGCTGCTGCGCGCCGCCAGCGTAGGGCGCCTTGCCGTCTGGGTGGATGACCATCCGGATATCTTCCCGCTCAACTACGTGATCGACCACGGCACCATTGTGTTTCGATCGGGGAGCGGCACGAAACTGGCGGGCGCCTTGGCCGACGCGCCGGTGGCTTTGGAGATCGATGGCTATGAGACGGAGTCGTCGAAGGCTTGGAGTGTGGTGGTCAAGGGCCAGGCCAAGGAAATCCGTGAGGTCCAGGAGGTGCTTGGCACGATGGATCTGCCGCTGTTCCCGTGGCACGCGGGGGCAAAGAACCGATTCGTACGGATCATCCCTGAGGTGCTGACAGGGCGTCGTTTCCCAGTCGCTGAATCCAGTGCCTGGCGGTCGCCACTGTCGGACATGAGGCGTTCATCGGTCGAGTAAGGTGGACCTCTTTTGGCCACACTCGGATGTTACTCATGACTGTGAAACATCCTGGCTTTCGACGGAGCGGAAGGCAGCCTGGGCGGAGTCGGGCTACCTGATCGCTTTCTCGGGGGACGGTCAAGGTTGCGCCGCATGGCTCTGGACATCCGCTCTGCATGTTTCTTTGCCTGCTCGGAAACAGGGACGGTAAAACTGCGCGTCAATGGTCAGACTCCATCGTCGGAGCCAACGCTGGAAGTGCGCATCCGTGAAAGGTTCGCGAAGATGGACCAACCGCTGGACGTCCATCATGTTTCCGTCGTACTCACCGGTTCTAAACAACACCTTCCGCCAGAAGTCACCTAGCCGGGGCCTGGAGGGTGTGCTTGAGGTCACGCAGGAACGCCGCACCACTCGCGCCATCGAGGACCCGGTGGTCCACCGACAGGGTCAGCTTCATCCGGCGCCGGATGACGACCTCGCTCTCGACCACCACCGGCTCGGCGGTGGCGGCGCCCACCGCGAGGATGGCCGCCTCGGGCGGGTTGATGACCGCGGTGAAGTGGTCGATCCCGAACATGCCCAGATTGCTGATGGTGAAGGTACCCCCGCTCATCTCATCGGGAGTGAGCCGGCCGGCCCGGGCCCGTTCAAACAGGCCGGCGCTCTGGGTGGCGATCTCGCCGACACCTAGCCGGTCGGTTTCCCGGATCACGGGTACCATCAGCCCCTCATCAATGGCGACCGCAATCCCGACATTGATCTGCCGGTGGCGCAAAATCTTGTCTTCACCCCAGGAGGAGTTGGCTTCCGGATGGGCGCGCAGCGTGACAGCGCAGGCCCGGGCCAGCAGGTCGGTGACGCTGACCTTCGGCCCGCTCGGGGCTAGCTGGGCGTTCAGATCGGCGCGAAAGGCCAGCAACCGTTCCACATCGACAACGCTGGTGAGGTAGAAGTGTGGCGTGGTGGTGGCACTCTCGGTCAGCCGCTGTGCGGTGATCCGCCGGATAGCGCTCAGTGGCAGCTCCTCGTCGCCAGCGAGCGGACGCGCCCCCGTGGGTGCGGCAGCCGGGGTGGCCGGCGCCGTGGCTGTCGGGCGGGCGGCTGGAGAAGCGGCAGCTGATTCTTCCCGCTCGGCGACGGCAGCGTCCACATCGACCTTGCGGATCCGGCCGCCCGGGCCGGTGCCGCTGATATCCGCCAGGTCGAGCCCTTGCTCCTTGGCCAGCCGACGCGCCAGCGGTGAGGTACGGATCTGCTCAGCACCAGCCTCGGCTCCGGACGGCGGCGCGGTCTCCGTTGCCGCTGCGGTGTCCACCGGACCTGACGTATCCAGCGGGCTTGACGTATCCACCGGGCCTGACGCATCAGCTCGTGCTGCCGCGTCCGCCGGGCCGGTCGCAGCCTTTGCGGGCGCTGGCTCGGCCGACGGTGCGGCGGCGGATGGGTTGACCGGGCTGGCCGGCGCCTGCTCCGGCGTCGGCTCGGCGGCCGCACCTGCCGGGACTGGGTGGTCTGCAGCGGCGGGCTGATCAGTAGCGGCGGAGCTGCCATCGCCGATCACGGCAATCGACTCACCGATCGGGACGGTGGTCCCCTCGGTGACCAGCAGGCGTTCCAGGATGCCGTCGTCGTAGCACTCCAGCTCCATCGTGGCCTTGTCGGTCTCGATCTCGGCCAGGATGTCACCACGGTGAACCTCATCGCCCTCCTGCTTAAGCCACCGGCTGAGGACACCCTCTTCCATCGTGTCGGACAGTCGGGGCATGGATACGTCAGGCATGGCTGGCTCCTACTGGGTGGCGTCGAGGACTTCGCCGATGACCTTGATCAGTGCGGCGGCGTTGGGCAGGGCGACCCGCTCGAGTGGCTTGGCGTACGGCAGCGGGATCTCGGCTGCGGCCACCCGGCGGACCGGGGCATCGAGATAGTCGAACGCCCCTTCGGAAATAGTGGCGGCAATCTCGGCGCCGATGCCGTAGCTGAGCCAGTCGTCCTCCAGGACGACCGCGCGGGTGGTCTTGCGTACCGAGGCGCACACCGTCTCGCGGTCCAGCGGTCGCAAGCTACGGAGGTCGACCACCTCGATCGAGATGCCCTGCTCCTCCATTTGCCGGGCGACGTCGAGGGCGATCAGCACGGCCCGGGAGTAGGCGATGACGGTCAGGTCGTTGCCGGGCTTGACCACGGCGGCCTTGCCGATCTCGGCCACCTGCTCCCCATCGGGTACCTCCCCCTTGGTGTTGTAGAGGGAGAGATTCTCCAGGAAGATCACCGGGTCGTCGTCTCGGATAGCCGCGGTCAGCATTGCCTTGGCATCGGCCGGCGTGGCCGGGGCCAGCACCTTCAAGCCGGGGATATGGGCGTACCAGACCTCAAGGTTCTGTGAATGGGTGGCGGCCAGCTGCTGCCCGCCACCGCCAGGGGTACGGATCACCATCGGGACCGAGACCTGACCGCCGAACATGGCATGGATCTTGGCGGCATGGTTGACGATCTGGTCGATTGCCAACAAGCTGAAGTTGATCGTCATGATCTCGACCACCGGCCGCAACCCCAGCATCGCGGCGCCAATGGCTGCGCCGACGAATCCTTCCTCGGCAATCGGCGTATCCCGGACCCGCTCGGGACCGAACTCGGCCAGCAGGCCGGCGGTGATCTTGTACGACCCCTCGAAGATACCGATCTCCTCACCGATCAAGAACACATCCTCATCACGGAGCAGCTCGGCACGTAACGTGTCGTTGAGCGCCTGCCGGTAACTGATCACAGCCATCCGAAACCATCCCGTTCTGCCCTTAGGCGTTGCTGCCTGTAAGCGTTGATCACTGGGCTGTTGATCACTGGGCTGTTCATTGGGCCGTGATCCCGGTGCCACATCATGCCAGGGCCGCCATCACCGGATCGCCGGGCAGCTGATGCGGTGTATTCGGCACCGGGCTGGCGTAGGCATTATCGAACAGCTGGTCCGGGGTCGGGTCGGGGCTGTCATCGGCGAACTTTACTGCCGCGGTGACGACCATTTCCACCTCTTTGTCGATCTGGATAGCCTGTGACTCGTCCAGCGCTCCGGCATCGAGCAGCCTGGCGCGGAAGGCCGGCAGTGGGTCAAGATCACGTACCCGCTCGGTCTCCTCACGGGACCGGTAGGTGGCGGGGTCGACCACCGAGTGGCCCCGCAACCGCCAGCTCATCGCCTCCACCAGGGTGGGGGTGCGTTCGGTACGAGCGCGTTCCAGTGCCGCCAAGGTGACATCCCGGACAGCCAGCGGATCATCGCCGTCGACCCGGACACCCGGGATCCGGTAGGAGCACCCGCGCTTGTACAGGTCCGGCTCGGCCGATGCGGCAGCCACCGTGGTGCCCATCCCAAGCCGGTTGTTCACGACCACGAAGACGATCGGCAGGTTCCACAACGCCGCCAGGTTGAGCGACTCATGGAAGGCGCCGATATTGGTGGTGCCATCGCCCATCTGGCACATCACCGCCGCACTGTCCGGACCGGGCTGGCTGCGGTAGGCCACCGCCAACGCGGCGCCGGTAGAGGGCGGAATCTGGCCACCAACGATGGCGTAGCCGCCGAGCAGTCGCGCCTTGACATCAAACATGTGCATGGATCCGCCGCGGCCACTCGACACCCCACCGGTCTTGCCGAAGAGCTCAGCCATCACCCGCCCGGGCTCGATGCCGCGGCCCAACGCATAGCCATGTTCGCGGTAGTTGGTGAACAGGTAGTCGCGCTGCCGCAGGGCAGCCATCAGGCCGACGACAGTGGCCTCCTCGCCAAGGTTGAGGTGACAATAGCCGCCGATCTTGGCTCGGGTGTACATCTCGGCCGTCCGCAGCTCAAAGTTGCGGATCAGTGCCATCTGCCGGTAGTAACCGCGCAGCACCTCCGGATTCTCATCCCCGGGTAGCGCGGCGGCGGGTTCGCCGGTCAGGTCGGCTGCCGCCTCCGGTGCCGGTTGGCCGCTCTGGGTCCCGGATTTCGGTGCATCGGATTTACCCGCACCGGCTCTTTTGGCCGTCCTGGTTCTCTTGGTGGTCCCAGCCTTCTCTGCCACGTCTGCGCCTCCTGGTCCTGCTTGGTCTCCGGCTTTTTTGCCTGTGGCTCTCTTGTCTGTTGCTGGGCTTTCTTCCACGGTCAGGTCCCCGGTAGCTGCTCGTGCAGGCTGAACTTCTCCGGTCCGCTCTGGCATCGGGGACATTCCACCGGCGCGCTTTGGCTACGGACGGCCTCGCCGCAGACATCGCAGATCCATTCGGTGGCCATCAGTGCGATCACATCGCCACGGCTGACAATGCCTACCACCTTTCCCGCCGTGAGCACCGGCACCCGGCCGATCCGAAGGTCGACCAACAGGTGCCGAATGTCGGCCAGGGCAGTATCAACGGAGACGCTGACGACGGCGGTGGTCATCACATCGGCAGCCGAGGCTCCTCCCTTGGCCAGCAGGTCGTACTCACTGACCAGACCGAGGACGGTGCCGGAGTCATCGGTCACCACCACGCCACTGATCCGGTTTTTCCTCAGGTTCTCGGCGATGTCGGCAACAGGGGTCTGGGGCGTGACGGTGATGACGGGTGCTGACATGACATCGCCGGCTCGAGCCGGTGCGGTCAGTCCGGCAGCAGTACGTTTCCGGGTGGGAGCGTTTGGGGCAGAAGTGTCGCGGGTGGGGCCAGTCATGATTGCAGACTATCGAGTACAACCCGCGGCGGCCAAGTACGGGTCGAAAATCTCGTTCGGAGCGAGAAATGGGCTTACCTACGGCTGTCGGCCGAGCACCGCCTCGAGGCCAGCGGTCAGGCGTTGAGAAAACCATGGTTGTGGTGGTGGATCCGGCCATCGCGATCCGCCAGCCGGTTGCCGTTGCCGCCCCAGCGGTGCGCGACGATCTCGGCGGCGATCGAGACTGCCGTCTCCTCGGGAGTGCGGGCACCGAGATCGAGGCCGATCGGACTAGCCAGCCGGTCCAGCTCCTCATCGGTCAGTCCGGCCTCTCGCAGTGCCGCCAGCCGGTCGTCGTGGGTCCGGCGGGAGCCCATCGCGCCGACATAGGCGACATCCTCCAACCGGAGGGCGACCTCCAGCAGCGGTACGTCAAACTTCCGGTCATGGGTGAGGACACAGAGCACCGTACGGCTGTCGATCCGGCCGGCGTCCACCTCTGCCTGCAGGTACCGGTGCGGCCAGTCCACGACCACCTCGTCGGCATCCGGGAACCGGGTATGGGTCGCGAACACCGGCCGGGCATCGCAGACGGTGACGACATAGCCGAGGAAGCTGCCCAACCGGGCGACCGCGGCGGCGAAGTCAATCGCCCCGAACACCAGCATCCGGGGCCTCGGTGCGAACGAGGAGACAAAGACGCGCATCCCCTCACCGCGACGTTCCGCGTCCGGCCCATAGGTCAACATCTCGCTCTGGCCGGACGCCAACAGCCCGCGGGCATCATCGCCGACCGAGTGGTCGGCACGCTGCCAACCGAGGGTACCGATCAGCGGGGCGTCGTCGCCGGCCGGCACGATCACCCGTCGACCGAGCCGGTCGGAATCGGGATGCTCGACAATGGTCGCCAC
>JBBSQO010000034.1:0-10019 GCA_038244025.1 Propionibacteriales bacterium | reverse complement strand
TTCGTGCCGGGTCAGCAGGTCCAGCTGATAGCCAGAGCCGGCATGCTGGACGCCGTTGATCCCCGCCACCTCGTCCTCCTCGCTGATCCGGAAACCAATCAGCTTGTGCAGGGCGATGGCGATCAACCAGGTGGCGACTCGGACGGAGCGGCTCGGGGCGGAAGTCGACCCGCTTGCCCAGCACCAGGGCGAGCGCCAGCGCGGCCGCGCCGGCGTTGATGTGGACGGCGGTACCGCCGGCGAAGTCGATGGTGCCCAGGGTGTTGGCGATCCAGCCGCCGGCATGGTTGGCGGCATCAATATCGAAGACCCAGTGGGCGACTGGGAAGTAGACCACGGTGACCCACAGGGCCACGAAGATCAGCCAGCTGCCGAACTTGGCCCGGTCAGCGATAGCGCCGGAGATCAGCGCGGTGGTGATGATCGCAAAGGCCGCCTGGAAGCCGACGAATCCCATTGCCGGGAAGGTCGCTGAAGGGGTGGCCGACATCAGACCATGCAAGCCGAGGTACTCAGCAGGATTGCCCAGCAGACCACCACCGACGTCATTGCCGAAGGCGACCGAGTAGCCGTAGAGCACCCACAACACCGCCACCACGGCTGACGCGCCAAAGCTCATCATGATCATGTTGAGGACACTCTTGGCCCGCACCATGCCGCCGTAGAACAAGGCCAGCCCGGGTGTCATCAACAGCACCAGTCCAGCGGAAGTGAGGATCCAGGCAGTGTCGCCGGCGTTGATCTCAAGTGCTGTCATCATGGTTCCTTCGCCTGATCGGGCCGGGCACCTGACCGCTGCTGTGATCAGGTTCGGCACCACTGTGCAGGAGCCGTGTTGCTGCTTCCCCCACTCAGCGTTACGACGGCGTGACAGTTGTCCCGGATGTGTTGCGGTCGGGTTTCGCTGCCGATGATCCGTCCGGCCGGCAGAGGTTGCTTGCCACCAAGGGCTGAGCGGGGCGTGTCAACCGCGGCTGATCCGTACGTCGGTGATGGACAGCCCCAGGATGGTTTCGAGGTCGGCAATCGGACCGGTCAGCAGGTCCTCGCCCATCGGCCGGTGACCGGGCAGCATCTGGAGGGCAATATCTGTTCGGCAGCCCGTGGTGATCGTCTTCCAACTGGCCACCAGCCGGCCCTGGTGCAGGACGACCGGGGAGAACAGCCCGTTGATCCTGGCCCAGACCTGGTCGAGATGGGTTCGGTCAATGAACCGGTGGCGCCCGTTACCGTGGTAGCCGAGCAATAGCCCGTCGAACTCCGGCAGCAGCCGTAGTCCCGGGTCGGCGCGACCACCCGCGGGCGGTTCGGCCAGGTCCAGATAGGTGACACCATCGGTGCCGATCAGCCGGACCAGCCGATCATCCAGCTGGGCCAGGGCTCCGTCGACCCGGCCGAGACCCTCGCCGAGGAAGAAGGCAATATCGCGTCGGGTTGCCGGGCCGTACGCGGCCAGGTGCAGACGGACCAGCTGCCGCAAGCTCTCTTCGGCCGAGATGATCGGGATATTGTCGATGAAGTCGCGGGCCGTGCGGTGCACGATGTCGGTCCGCTTCTCCCAGGCATGGTCCCTGGGTCGGCGGATCAAGCCGCTGTGTCCCCAGATCAAGTTGTCGATGCCGCCACCATGCAGCTGGCTGATGGCAGGGTTCGACTCGCGTGCTGCGATCCAACCCAGGGTATGGGCGACGATCGCTTTGCGAGGTTGCCAGTCGGCGGCGCAGAACCGTTCGATCTCGGCAACCACCTCATTGACTGACATCCGGTTCAACAACAGGTGGTTGCGCAGGCCGCCTTCCCTGGTCCGCGCGGCCACCGCGTTAAGCCAGCTGAAATGCTGTCGGGTGCTGGTGTGTACGGTGCCGCGGACGTTGCTCGTCTTCACCAGCTGATAGGATTCGAACAGGTCGGTGACGGTGGCATACGTCGTACCCGGCAGTCGGGCGGCCACGCTGAGAAAGGGTGTCCGGGGCACCTGCGACTGGATCGGGCCGAGCCGGTTGAACAGCTCCAGCACCGCCGTCGGCCCGCGGCCACGGAGCCGCGGAAACTGCCGGCGCAGGGTCTGGGCGCGGAGCTCATCCTCGGTCACCTTCACGGCGCTTACTGTAGTTGGGGCTACCGTAGTCGGCTGGTCCCGTTCTGAATGGCCCCGTTCTGAGTGGCACTGTTCTGAGTGGCACTGTTCTGAACGGCACTGATCCAGCGGCTGATGGCGGGCTGGTGTGCCGGCAACGCCATGCTGGCCAGATCATCGAGCATCCGTCGCAGTCGCCGGGGGGTTTGCACATCCTCGTACCCGTAGTGCAAGATCTCGGCCATGGACAGCTCGAGCAGATCATCGAAACCATAGCCGGGCACGAACAACCGAGCCCGGCCGGTGGAGTCGCCGTACCAGCCGGTCGGTGCTGGCAGTCCCGCGATCTGGCGGAGCAGGTCATGCAGCACGTCGATGGCCTGGGCTGCGGTCGTCGGGTCATTCACCCCGGGGGACAGGGCACGCTCGGCGATGTCGACCAGCTCACGGAACCCGAGGGCAACATCCTGCTCGTAGGTCCGTTCCGTGTCGAAGGCGACATGGCGCAACAGCTGCGAATCGTCACACGATTCGCCCTGACTGACGTCTTTCTGGCCGATCTCACCCACGATGGTGAGAAGAGGAGCCCCCTTGGGCAGATAGTCACCGACATGCGCAGACACGATCAGGACGGCACCGGAGCGGCTGGCAGCCTTCACCAGGGCGTCCTCGTTCAGCGAGACCACCACCCCGGCCCGCGGGGCGACCAGTTCCCGGCCGGTCCGGTGTCCGGCTGCGTGGTCGGCTTCGGTCGAACTCTCGTTCGGCCGATAGAGCGTCTCGATGGTCTCCCGGGCGTTAATGCCGATCCGATCAACAATGTTGGCCACCCGGATGGCATTGGCCATGTGATCGATGTAGGCGATGAAGAAACCGACGCTGAGCAGGACCAGCGCAAAGGCAAGGGAGATTTCCACCTCGGGCACGGACTCGTCCGATGAGCCGGTCGTACCCTTCACCGATCGCTGCAGCACCATGGTGTAGGTGAAGGTGGCAATGAAGATCCCGAGGGTGAGCTGGATCAGCCGGTCACGCAGGAAGTCACGCATCACCCGCGGCGAGAACTGCCCGGCGGCCAGCTGCAATGCCACGATGGTGAGGGAGAACACCAGCGCGGTGATCGAGATCATGGCCGTGGTGATTGACGACAAAGAGCTCCGCGCCGACTCCGCGCCACCGGGGAACAGGAACGGAAGCTCGGTACGGATGTCGAGCTCGGGCACGCCCAGTGCCAGCAGCACCGCAACCAGCGCGCAGATAGCGGGAACCAACCAGAAGGACTGCCGGAGGCCGGCTTGCAGGTGTCTGAGGTGCGGCATGTCCGAAGGTTACTCACTCTCACCCCCTGGATGTGGGCTAAACTACCTACCATGCGGTGTTGTGTCGTGCTCCTTAGTTAGCCGCATGGTGTGATGACCATGCGGCCGCCCCTCGTGCCTGACGGCACCTGACGAGGGGCCTTTTTCATGCCCAGCACAGGTCATGCCCAGCACAGGTCATGCCCAGCACGGGCGATAGCCGCAACTGATCAGAAGGGTGAGGGAATGTGACCGAGCGGATGGAGCGGGCCCGGTACGACGCCGTGGCCGCGCAGCGGCGCTGGCGCGCGTTCTGGGAGGACAACGACACCTTCGCCCCGGCCGATGATGGGACCCGCGAACGCCGCTATGTGCTGGATATGTTCCCCTACCCGTCCGGTGACCTGCACATGGGACATGCCGAGGCCTTCGTGATGGGCGATGTGGTGGCCCGTTACCTGCGGCTGAAGGGGTATGACGTGCTGCACCCGATCGGCTGGGACTCGTTCGGGTTGCCGGCCGAGAATGCCGCCATCCAGCGCAACGCGCATCCGTCGGACTGGACGTACGCCAATATCGACACCCAGGCCAACTCGTTCAAGCGGTACGGGCTGAGCCTGGACTGGTCCCGCCGGCTGCACACCTCCGACCCGGATTACTACCGGTGGACCCAGTGGCTGTTCCTGCGGTTCCGCGAGCGCGGGTTGGCCTACCGCAAGGCGAGCTTCGTCAACTGGTGCCCGCGCGACCAGACCGTGCTGGCCAACGAGCAGGTTGTCCAGGGTATGTGCGAACGCTGTGGTGCGGTGGTCACCAAGCGAAAGCTGACCCAGTGGTTCTTCAAGGTCACCGACTATGCGCAGCGGCTGCTGGACGACATGGGGCAGCTGGAAGAAGGCTGGCCGGACCGGGTGCTGGCCATGCAGCGAAACTGGATCGGCCGCTCCGAGGGCGCCTACGTCGACTTCGAGATCGAGGGCCGTGGTGAGCCGGTCCGCGTCTTTACCACCCGGCCCGACACCTTGTACGGCGCCACCTTCTTCGTGGTCGCCCCGGAAGCCGCGCTGGCGGCAGAGCTCTGTTCCCCCGAGCGGCGGGCGGAGTTTGAGACCTACCTGGAGAAGACGAAGCGGGCTACCGAGATCGAGCGGCAGTCGACCGAGCGGGAGAAGACCGGCGTCTTCCTGGGCGTGCACGCCATCAATCCGGTCAACAAGGAAAGAATTCCGGTCTGGGCGGCCGACTATGTGCTGGCTGAGTACGGGACCGGTGCGGTGATGGCCGTGCCGGCTCATGATCAACGCGACCTGGACTTTGCCCGCACCTTTGACCTACCCGTCCGGATGGTGGTCGATACGGGTCAGCCAGATCCGGCCGAGACCGGCGAGGCGACGACTGGGGACGGGCAATACGTCAACTCCGGCATCCTGGATGGTTTGGGTGACAAGGTGGCCGGCGTGGCCACCATCAACGAGCGGCTGGCTGCCGACGGCAAGGGTGCGGCCGCCGTCACCTTCCGGTTGCGGGACTGGCTGCTGAGCCGGCAGCGGTTCTGGGGCTGCCCGATCCCGATCATTCATTGTGAGAAGTGCGGGGAAGTGCCGGTGCCGGATGATCAGCTGCCGGTGGAGCTGCCGTACCTGAAAGGTGCCGACCTATCCCCGAAGGGCACCTCACCGCTGGCGGCAGCGACCGACTGGGTGAACGTCGACTGCCCCGTCTGTGGTGGACCGGCGAAACGGGACACCGACACGATGGACACCTTCGTCGACTCGTCCTGGTATTTCTTCCGCTACTGCTCCCCCGGCTACACCCAAGGCCCCTTTGATCCTGAGGACGTCCGGCGGTGGATGCCGGTGGCGCAGTATGTCGGTGGAGTCGAGCACGCCATCTTGCACCTGTTGTACATGCGGTTCTTCACCAAGGTGCTGCACGACATGGGGATGGTCGACTTCGTCGAACCGATGCGGCGGCTGCTGAACCAGGGCCAGGTGATCAACCAGGGCAAGGCAATGAGCAAGTCGCTGAACAACGGTGTCGACCTGGGCGCCCAGATCGACGAGTTCGGCGTGGACGCGGTCCGGCTGACGGTGGTCTTTGCCGGGCCGCCGGAGGACGACATCGACTGGGCCGACGTGTCGCCGTCCGCAGCATTGAAGTTCCTGCAGCGGGCCTGGCGGCTGGCCGATGAGGTCAGCAGCGAGCCCGGTACGGATCCGCGCACCGGAGACATCACCCTGCGCCGCAGCACCCACAAGCATCTGGCCGAGATCGACAAACTCCTGGAGGGCCAGCGGTTCAACGTCGCCGTCGCCCGAGTAATGGAGCTGGTCAATGCGACCCGAAAGACGATGAACTCACCCGCCGGTGCCGATGATCCGGCCGTCCGGGAGGCGGTCGAGGCCATCACCATTGTGCTGAGCTTGGTGGCGCCGTACGTGGCCGAGGAGATGTGGCAGCTGCTGGGGCACCAGCCACCGGTGGCCAACGCTGCCTGGCCAACTGTCGATCAAGAGTTGCTGGTCGAGGATGCGGTCACCTGCGTGGTGCAGGTCAAGGGCAAGGTACGCGGGAAGTTTGCGGTGCCGCCCGCCATCGGTGACGAGGAGCTGGAGCAGCGAGCGCTGGCCGAACCATCGGTCCGGCGCGCGCTGGACGGGCGCGGTGTCCGCAAGGTGATCGTCCGCGCCCCCCGGCTGGTCAGCATCGTGCCCCAGTGATCGTGCCCCCGTGGTCGTACCCAGCGGTCCGCTGATGTGGCGTGACCTGATCATCGGGTTGGCCGGTGCGCTGCTGCTGGCCTGGTTGGCACTCGTGCTGGCGCTGGTGATCATGCGACCGAAAGGCAACGTGCTCAAGGAGTCCCTCCGGCTGCTGCCCGACCTGATCCGGCTGCTGACCAGGTTGGCCAAGGACCCCACGCTGCCCCGCGGAGTCCGGATCCGGCTTGGGCTGCTGATGGCCTACCTGGCGCTGCCGATCGACCTGATCCCCGACTTCATCCCGGTCCTGGGCTATGCCGACGATGCCATCATCGTGGTGGCCGTGTTGCGCAGTGTGGTCCGTCTGGTTGGCATTGCGCCGCTGCGATCGCACTGGCCCGGCAGTGCGGATGGCTTCGCAGCCTTGGTCGCTGTGGCGCGGGCTTGAAGTGCCCCGAGCCTGATGTGTCGTGATCATCGGGCTGGCGCTATCGTGGCGAGCAAGCCGCGGTGGTCGGTGCCATTGACTTCGATGGTGTGAATGGAGGTCGCGGTCAGCTGATCGTTGACCAGGATATGGTCGATTCCGATCAATGGTGGGATCGGGCCCTTGGCCGGATAGGTGGGCAGCCAGCCGGCGCCGGTGATGTCGCCGGCGGCCGTCAGCCCGTCCCGGTACAGCTCGATCATCGGGCCGTGGTCATTGACAGCATTGAAGTCGCCAGCCACGATCAGTGGTTCGTTGTCATACTTCGCGGCGGTCGCCCGGACGATGTTGTGCTCGGTCTCAAAAGCCGTCGTAGAACAGTACGGATTACAGGGATGCACCGCAAACAAGGTGATCTTCCCTGCATC
Source organism: Propionibacteriales bacterium (assembly GCA_038244025.1). Classification (GTDB taxonomy): domain Bacteria; phylum Actinomycetota; class Actinomycetes; order Propionibacteriales; family Propionibacteriaceae; genus Microlunatus. The sequence continues at coordinate 3,087 of JBBSQO010000034.1, read as the reverse complement.
CGGGACGTCGACGTCGGCGACCCACTGCTGGAAGGAGGTGTCAATTCGCTGACGTTCCCGCAGCGGGAAGCGGGAGAAGATCGCCGTTCCGGACACGTTGGCGGTCGGGTTGCCCACCGAGTACGGAAACGCCGCCTGCCAACCATGAGAGCGCAGCCCGGCAACGGCGGCGGGCGTGATCTCGAGCAGCACCACGACGTCAGCGTCGCGCGCCTGGGCAGCCACTTGGGCTGGATTTGCCTGCCCGGCCAGCATGTTCAGCGACATGATCGTGAAGGGCGGTCCGGCTGCAGGCCGGTCATCGGGTACGAAGAAGGGTGCGGTCCAGCTCAGGTGCAGGAGCAGGCCGATCGTCGACAGTGCCACCAGCAGCACCGGGATCAGGCGCCGACGGGCGCGGAGCAGGCCGATCAGTAAGCAGACAAAGGCAATCGCGTACCCGGGCAGGGCGAATGAGATGAACGAGGATGCCAGCTCAAGGACGACGGCCTGGGATGGAAAGAGCCGCAGCAGCGTCGCGAAGGCCGACGGGATCAGCACCAGGATTCCGAGCGTGAACCAGAATGACTGCCCGCGCCGGCTGGCGGGAATGCCTACCGTGGGATGGAACCATGACATCCGCGCCGCCTCAGTGACGTCCGCGCCGAGGAGCGCCGTCCTCGGCCGCCAGCACGGGATGCAACGCAAACCGCCAGAGATAACTGAGCATGGCCAGACCTCCGGCAGCAGCGGTACCGAAAAGAATCGCCACCACCAGCATGCTCCAGGCGGCGCGCCAAGCCCAGCGCTGCTGCTCGGCCATGCAGAAGTCCTTCCTGTCCGATCACTCGGCCTGTCGACCACTCAACGGGAGCGAACCCGGGGATCACCAGGCCATCCACCAGTGTCCTACGCTTGTCCGATGGCCGAGGTAGCTGTCGTCACCGACTCAACAGCCTCGTTGAGTCCCGGTCAGGCTGACCGGTACGGCATCACCATTATCCCGTTGCAGGTGGTGATCGACGAATGCAGCCAGCCAGAGAGCCACCCGCAGCACCGGCAAAATGGGGGCGCGACGCCGGCGCTGGTGGCGCAGGCGTTGCGGGCCGGAAAGCGGGTGACGACATCACGACCGTCGCCGGAGGCGTTCGCCGCGACCTATCGGCGGTTGGCCGATGATGGCTTTCACGCCATCGTGTCCGCACATCTGAGCGAGAAGATGTCCGGCACCTGTGCGGCGGCCAGGCTGGGGGCGCAGGACGCCCCTGTCCCGGTCACGGTGGTCGATACCCGGACCATCGCGATGGCGACTGGCTTTGCCGTGCTCGCTGCCGCGGAGGTGGCCGAAGCGGGAGCGGATCTGGACAGTGTGGCAGCCGCGGTCCGCCGTTCCGCTGCGGTATCGGAGACCTACTTCTACGTCCACAGCCTGGAGTTCCTGCGCCGTGGTGGGCGAATTGGCGCCGCCGCGGCAATGCTCGGATCTGCCCTGGCCGTGAAGCCGCTGCTCCGGATGGTCGATGGCGAGATCACTCCGCACGAACGGGTCCGGACCGAGGCCAGGGCGCTGGCCCGGCTGGAGGAGCTGGCCGTGGCTGCCTTGGCCCGGGCCGCTGGCGGCAGTGACCGCGTCGACGTCGCGGTCCATCACCTCGACGATGCTCCCGGCGCCGCTGGCCTGGTCGCCCGGCTGCGAGGGCGGGTGAGCACGATCGGTGAGATCGGGATTTATGAGATGAGCGCCGTCCTCGGCGTTCATGTCGGCCCCGGCACCCTGGGCGTGGTGCTGTCGCCGCAGTTGTCCCCAGGCGGACGCACCCGGTAGCGCTGTCCACAGCAACCGCCGGAGGGTGCACATTCCGGCAGCCGGATCCGTAGCGTGAAGGACATGAAGGGACGTCGAGGTAGGCCAGACCCGGTACTGAGCGAGTATGTGCAGCAAAGACTCGCCTCGATCCTGGTGGCGGCTCAGCCGCGTCACGCACTGGCAGACGAATCGCCACCTGCCCCATCCGTGCCGCTGGCAGTCGATCCTGCTGTGGTGCCGGAGCTGGCCGGTGGGCCCCCTCCACGGCTGGCAGATATGGATGAACCTTCGGAGGATTGGGATACCGGCCCCACCTCGGCGGCTGTCCGGTTGCCGGGGTCCACGGCGCCAGCTGAAGTGGTATCGGTCCTGCCACATCCGGTGCTGACGCCACCGGTGCCGATGCCGCCGGTACCAACGCCAGCCGTACCGGAAGCTACCTCGCCGTCGCCGCTTCTCCCGCCGAGCCCGCGGTTTTCTCGGCGGCACCTGAGCGTCATTGCTGCGGTGATGCTGATGGGGGCGTTAATTGCCGGTTATGCCTTGCTCCGGGCCCGCCCGGTGGCCCTGGCGACTCCGATTGCGGCTCCCGTCTCGGCGGGCCCGACCGCGGTTGGCCGACCAGGGACCGCGGGTTCGCCGACCCCAGCCGGGCCGAAGAAAGCCGCCTCGGTCACGATCCATGTGATCGGGGCGGTGAAGAAGCCGGGTGTCGTGTCGTTGCCTGAGGGGGCTCGGGTCAACGATGCCATCGAGGCGGCCGGTGGGCTGACCAAGGCTGCCAGATCGGGACAGCTCAACCTGGCTCAAATTCTGGTTGATGGGCAGCAGCTGGCTATTTCCGCGAAGTCCGGCCAGCCGAGTGAGGTCCGAGATGCGGGGCCGGTTACCGGGTCATCACCGGGCCGGCCTGGCACTGCTCAGGACTCCGGTCCGATGGTGGATCTCAATACCGCCACCGCGGTGCAGCTCGATGCGCTGCCCGGTGTCGGACCGGTGACCGCCGACAAGATCATCGCCTGGCGGGATCAGCATGGCCGATTCACCCGGATCGAGGAGCTGCAGGAGGTCGACGGGATCGGGCCCAAAACGTTTGCCGACCTCAAACCTCATGTGCGGGTGTGATGCCAGACCAGGCCCCCCATCCTGCAGTAGGGGCTGCCGAGGTCCGCCATGACCTGAGACTGGTGCCGCTGGCAGCCGCTGCCTGGGCCGACATGTGGCTGTCGACCGGCGACACCAGCTGGGGGATGCTGGCGGCGGGGATCGCCGGCCTGGTCATTCTGGTTGCCGGGATCTGG
>JBBSQO010000033.1:0-10129 GCA_038244025.1 Propionibacteriales bacterium | reverse complement strand
GGTGGCGAGACCGAGACGGTTAATCTGTAAGGCCCTGCCTGCCTGCAAACCCCACCTGCTGCGCAGGATCGCGAGGAAAATGCCCTGGATCCAGCGAGATTGGCCCGTTTGCTAGCAATCGAGGAATACATCGGGGCTATCGAAACTGGTCTCGACGAGCTCGACCGGCGTTCTTCACCCGAACTGGTCTCGACAAGCTCGACCGACGTTAGTCCGGACCAGCGGTTTCAACGGCGGCTGGCTAGGATGGCAGTGGCTTGGGCGACAGTGTCCCGAGCGGAGTTGAGCCCGGAAGTAGGTGTCCCATCGGTCACTATCAATATCTGGGCTTGCTGGCTGCCTGTTTGTTGATCACATTGCCGCTCGAGTTCTTCTTTGGCGCCAGGGTGTACCGGCGATGCCGCGGACTGCTGGCTGCGGTGGTCCCGGTGGTGATCATTTTTTCGATTTGGGACATCGTTGGAATCCTCCGCGACCACTGGTCCTACAACCCGAGGTTCGTCACCGGCATCCAGTTGATCTTCCAGATGCCCGTGGAGGAACTGGCCTTCTTCGTGGTGATCCCGATCTGTGGACTACTGACCTACGAGGCCGTCGGTCAGGTTTTGACTCGGGTCGCAAGAGTCAGGGGCCGGGCCAGTCGGCGGGTGAGCGAAGCCGATGCCTGAGTATTCGGTCCTGACGTTGGTCAGCCTGATCGCGGTCATCATGCTCGAGGTGTGCTGGTTCAAGACCGGTATCTTCGCCACACTCCAGTACTGGCTTTCGATGGTCATCGTCTTCGCATTCCAGGTACTGGTCGACGGCTGGCTCACCAAGTTGTCTGACCCGATCGTCAGCTACAATCCACAGCAGATGCTGGGTGTACGGGTGCCGTGGGACATCCCGGTCGAGGACTTCGGGTTCGGTTTCACCATGGTGACGTTGGCTATTTTGTTGTGGCATCGCCGTATCTACCGACCAGTCCAAGCCGTTGCCGAACACTCGAAACCCGCCCCAGCACCGAAGGACCAAGCACCGAAGGAACTGTGATGTCGTCCAGCCACAAGTCGTTGAGCCACGCTGAGCTGCCGGCCGCTTTCGATTCTGCCGCACCGCATTACGACCTGATGGTACGGCTCAATCCCGGCTATCACCGGCACCTCCGCTCGGCGGCCAGGGCGTTGGCACAACGGCTGCCCGCCGTCGACCGGCCGTGGTCCCCGGACGGGCCGGAGCCGGTCCGGATCGCCGACCTCGGCTGTGGCTCCGGCGCATCCACCCGCGCCCTGCTGGACGTCCTGGGCGATGCTGGCGCCCCAACCCGGCAGACCTCAACCCGACAGCCCTCAACCGGACAGCAGAGTGCTGTCGAGCTGGTCGGGCTGGACGCGTCAGCAGGGATGCTGGCGGAGGCGGAGTCCAAACACTGGCCTGACGGGGTTCGCTTCGTGCTCGGCAGGGCCGAAGATTTGCAGAGCTCGACCAGCGACTGGGGGATGCAGAAGCCTCAGGCGGGCGTCTTCGCCGCTTACCTGTTCCGCAATGTCTCAGACCCCGACGGCGTGCTCGCTGCCGTGCATGACCAGCTGGCCCCCGGCGGCGTGCTGGTGGCGGTGGACTATTCGGTGGCCGGGTCCAGGCAGGCCCGGTGGATCTGGTCACTGGTCTGCTGGCTGGTCGTGATGCCCCTCAGCTGGATCACCTCTTCGCAGACCCGGCTGTACCACTACCTGTGGCGCAGCGTGCTGGACTTCGACTCGGTGCGACAGTTCACCACCCGTTTGCAATGTGCCGGTTTCATCAATATCGAGGTGCGGACCGTGCCCGGCTGGCAGCACGGCATCCTGCACACCTTCAGGGCCAGCAAGCCCGCTGCTCCTGTTGGCGAGGACCCGTGACACCGGGCTGGCTGCCCGGCAGGGACCGTAAAGCCGTCCATCACGCGGGTGCACCGGCCACATCGGGGAACAGACAACCTCGACGGGTGCTGGTCGCCGGTGGCGGCATCGCCGGAATCACGGCAGCTGTCGGGCTGGCCGAACGTGGCATCGATGTCGTCCTGATCGAAAAACATCCCCAGCTCGGCGGACGAGTTCGTGCCTGGCCGGTGACGCACGGTAATCAGACGCAGGGCAATCAGACACAGGGCAATCAGACACAGGGCAATGATCAGGTGACCATGAGCCGGGGCTTCCACGCCTTCTTCCGGCAGTATTACAACTTGCGCAGCCTGATCCGCCGGGTCGATCCTGCGCTGGACAAGCTGGCACCCATCACCGACTACCCGTTACAGCTGGCCGGTGGCCACCGCGACTCCTTCGCGCGCCTCCCCCGAACGCCCCCGTGGAGCATCGCCGCCTTCGTGTGGTCCAGCCCGAGCTTTTCCGCTCGCGAACTTGCCCGCGTCGATGTCGGTGCTGCGCTTGCGCTGCTCGATCTGGACTTCCCGGCCACCTTCTCGACCTACGATGGCCAGAGCGCGGCCGACTTTCTTGATCGGCTCCGATTTCCCTCCGGTGCCCGGCATCTCGCACTGGAGGTGTTCGCCCGCAGCTTCTTCGCCGATCCCCGCGATTTCTCCGCCGGTGAGCTGGTGGCCATGTTCCACAGCTACTTTGTCGGTTCGGCCGAAGGGCTGCTGTTTGACGTGCCCGTCGACGACTATGACACCACGCTGTGGTCGCCACTCGGCAGCTATCTGGACCGGCTCGGAGCCGAGGTGTGTACGGGCAAGATGGTCAAGCGGTTGGACATGTCGGACCCGGATCGGGTTCGGGTCGCGCTGGACACCGGGCAGACCCTGGTCGGCGATGCCCTGGTGCTCGCCACCGACCTGGCCAGTACCAGGAGACTGATTGCGACCGAGCCGGCGTTCGTCAATCGAGATTCAAGGGGGCAGGACTGGCGAAGGCGCATCGCCGAGACCAGCGATGCGCCGCCGTTCGCCGTCTGGCGGCTGTGGCTGAATCGGCTAGTCGACAGAAACCGGCCCGCTTTTCTCGGCACCAGCGGGTACGGACCGCTGGACAACATCACGGTGCTGGACCGGTTCGAGTACGGCGCCCAGGCCTGGTCGGAGCGCAACCAGGGTTCGGTGCTGGAGCTCCACGCCTACGCCCTACCCAGTGCGAGTGCCGAAAGCCTGGCGGCGACAAAGGCGCGGCTGCGCGCCGAGCTCGGCCGGATCTACCCGGAGACAGCCGGTGCCGAGGTCAGAGCTGAGGAGTGGCTGGTGGAGCAGGACTGCCCGCTGATCGGGACTGGCCCGTGGCTTCGTCGTCCGGAGGTGCGCACGCCTGATCCGCGGATGCTGCTGGCCGGTGACGGGATCCGCTGTGACTATCCGGTTGCCTTGATGGAACGGGCGGCCACCACCGGATGGTTGGCTGCCAACGCCCTGCTCGGCCGCTGGGGCCTGGCCGGGCACGACCTGTGGACCGTTCCGCTGCGGGGACGGCATCGCCTTGCCGCGATGGCACACCGGCGGATGGCGCGGGGTGGGGAATAAGTTCGTGGAAATCTGAGCCGGGTAGACGCGGCAGAAGTTTCCGCGATCCGGACCCAGGCTCAGCCCGGGAACTCCCCGCGGGCCCGTAGCTGATAGCGGCGTTCCGCGTAGGCCAGGTCATCGACCCAGAGCCGGCGAGCGGTGCGCTTGATCCCGGGCCGCAGCAGCCACGACAGCCGGCTCGCCAGCTCGAACCCCGGCCGCGGGGAGTAGGCAATGGTGGCCTCGGTCACCATGGTGACCGGTTGGCCGTTCTCGCCAACGCCCAGTGGTGTGGCATGGGTCTCGACGATGCTGCCGGCGCCCTCGCCGTCGATGATCCGCATCACGATGGTCCGCGCGTCGGGGCAGCAGAACTCGGCCCGCACCGGCACGCCCCAGGTCCGACTGAGCCGGAAGGTGACATCGACCACCAGTCGCTCGGGGTCGCTGGCGGCGTCGTCGACGTCCAGGTGGCTGAACGAGTATGGGTGGAACCAGGCGCCGTGCCAGGGGTCGAGTCGGGTGGCGATGTCATCTTCCGGCTCGCAGCTGCCGGGCACCGAGATCACGGCTGACACCGCCAACTCCAGCGGCGGTCGCGGGGGAAGGGACGGACGATCGGTGTCCGGCTCACCATCGGTCGGCAGGCCGACCCAGATCAGCACACCGTCGTCGTGAGCCCGGTACGGCCGCCAGGTCCTGTCTCCCTTCTCGTCCAGCGACAGGCCGTGCCAACGGCAGTAGATCTGGCCGTCGAGGACGGCGCAGCCGTCCAGCAGCGCGCCGAGGTGCGGGCAGGCCCCCGGACCGGCAACCAGCATGCCCTTGGCGTTCCGCCAGAAGGCCACCTCGCGGCCGGCAATGGTGCGCGCCACGGACGTGTCCCGGCCGACGTCCTTACTGGCCCCGGCTACGTACCACCCGCCGGAGTTCTGGGCCTGGGAGACGGCCAGGGCCGCCGCGATCCGGCCTGGTCTGGCCTGCCGCCAGGTGGGCTGCAGCCGGTCCGTCGCTGGCTGCCGAATCCTGGCAATCGGGATCCGCGACCGAAGCGGAGTACGTGGGTTGGCCGACCGTATTCTCAATGGCATGAGAACTTCCCCTGCTGGTTCTGGTGGGTGTTGGGCTCGTTCTGACGGATGTCTGCTGGTTCTGGTGGAGGTTGGCTTGCTCGGACGGACTCCGACAGGCTTCGCCGCTGGGCCATGGGCGTTGCCGGCGGACCGGTGATCATGATCCGGCTGGCGACCGCGGCCTTCTGCCAGCCCGGTACCCGAAGCCGGTAAGAGAAAACGTCCATCCCTGCCTCCTCGATCCGGTCCAGGATTCGGGCATACAGTACCCCGGCCGCAGCGACGCAACGAGCCGAGGTCGTCGGTAACATCGCGATGCCATCGTCGGCCAGTCGATACAGCTCTCGGTTGCGTTCGATCTGGAAGGCCATGAAGTCTCGCCACTGCGGTGTCACGGTACGGGCGGAGATGTCGACACCGAATCTCACGAGATCTTCCTGCGGCAGGTATACCCGGCCGCGGTCCAGGTCCTCGGCGACATCGCGGAGGAAGTTGGTCAGCTGGAAGGCCTGACCCAGTGCTCGAGCCGGTCCGTAGGCTGCTGACGTGCTCGGTTGCAGCACCGGGAGCATCATCTCGCCGATCACCGCGGCCGAACCCTCCATGTAGCTGACCAGGTCCGCCCAGCTCTGGTAGGAGGTGGTGGTCAGGTCCATCGCCATCGCGCCGAAGAAGCGGTCGAAGCACTCCGGGTCGATCCGGCGCTGGACCACGGTGTTGATCACCGCCGCCAGCACCGGGTCGTCGCTGTCACCGGCCTGCAGCGCGGCCCGAAAGCCGGCGACGAACTGTTGCAGCCGGCTGGCTGTCTGATCGGGGGACTCCTGCCGTACGGTCTCCACATCGTCGACGATGTCGTCGGCCAGTCGACATAGTGCATAGATGGCGTGGACATGCCGGCGTCGGGACCGCGGCAGCAGCGCGGCGCCCCAGAAGTAGGTGGTGCCGTGCTCGCGGGTCAGCCGGGCACACCGACGGTAGCCCTCCCGAAGTCGCTGATCGGCCACGATCTTCATCGGACGTCTTTCATCGGTCGGCTCGCTGCCGGCCGGCGGGGCGGCGGGCGGCAGGCAGATAGGCGCCAACCCGGTCGGCGGCCAGCTTGCCGGAGATCAGCACCATCGGGACGCCGACACCGGGGACCGTACCGGAGCCGGCAAAGAACATCCCGGGGACCCGCACCTCGACATTGCGCGGCCGGAACGGTCCGGTCTGGGCGAAGGTGTGGGCCAGCGCAAAGGGCGTGCCTTCCTTCATGCCCTGCTGCTGCCACTCCAATGGAGTGATGATTCTTTCGGTCACCACCTCAGCCGGGTAGCCCTGGGCAGTGAGGAAGCCGTGCAGCCGATCTCTCATCGGTCCGGTCTCGTGGACCCAGTTAATGTTGCCGGACAGGTTAGGCACCGGCTCCAGCACATACAGGCTGGAGCAGCCGGGCGGAGCCAGCGACGCATCGTCCAGCGACGGAACCGTTACCAGCCTGGACGGGTCGGGCATCAGCTGACCCTTGGTCAGCAGGGCATCGAAGGCCGAGCCCCACTGCTCACCGAAGTGGATGTTGTGGTGGGCGACCTCAACATCGGGCGTACCTCGAACGCCGACATGCCAGACCACTGCGGAGGGGGAGTAGCTGCCGTGGGTGGTGGTGCGGGGTGGCGACAGATCCGGCAAAAGCTGAGCATAGGCGATCGGCAGGTCGAGGGTGCAGACCACCGCATCGGCGGCGATCTTCTCGCCTGAGGCCAGCTGGACTCCGGCCACGCCGCCGGTGTCGGGGCGGCGCAGGATCGCGGTCGCCTCCTCGCCGTAGTGGAACACCGCACCGGAACGCTCGGCCGCCTCAGCCATGGCGGTCGGCACGGCATGCAGGCCACCATCGGGAAACCAGACCCCTTCGATGCTGTCCATGTAGGTGATCACCGCATAGAGCGCCAGCGCCGAGTCCGGTGCCAGTCCCGCGTACATCGCCTGGAAGCTGAACAGCCGGTGCAGCCGCGGGTCACGGAACCGCTTCCGGATGGCGGCTCCGAGCCGGCCGAAGGCGCCGAGTCGGACCAGCTGGGCAGCGGCTCGCGGTCTCGTCAGCAGGCCAAGGGGGGAGTCATAGTTACGGTCGATGAAGTTGGGCATTTCGGCCAGGAAGAGCTTGCGCAGCCAGCCGACGAACTCGTCGAAGGCCGCGGCGTCAACACTGCCGCAGGTAGCGCTGATCTCCTCCCGCATCGCCTCGTGGCCGTAACGGACATGGATGGTGCTGCCGTCGGCGAAGCAGGCGCGGTACGCAGGGTCCAGCCGGCGCATCGGCAGCACCTCCTCGATCCGGGTGCCGACCATCCGGAGCGCATCGGCGACCAGATCCCGCATGGTCAGCACGGTGGGGCCGGTGTCGAAGGTGAACCCGGCGGTGATGATCTGACCGGCTCGGCCTCCCGGCTGTCCTGCTCGCTCGATGACAATGACCTCGTACCCGCGGCCGAGCAGGTGGCAGGCGGCGGCCAGCCCGGCGAGGCCGGCGCCGACCACCACCACCCGGCTCATCGATCCCGCCAGGCGATTTGGTGGGCCAGCTGGATCAGGCCTGCAATGCCCTCGGCGGTGAGCACGTCGTCGTCAAGGGCCTCGATCGCGTTGTGCAGGTGGGTCGCAATCTGCTCCTCGACGGCAGTGATGACTCCGCAGTCGTCCATCGCCTGCCGCAAGATCAGCAGGTCCTGCCAGTCCAGATCACCGGTACCAATGCGTCCCAGAGCCTGCCGCGCCGGGCCGGTGAGCCGTTCGCCGGCCAGCGAGAGAATCACGGTCGGCTTACCGGACATCAGGTCATCACCGGCTGGCTTGCCGGTCACCTCCGGGTCGCCCCAGACTCCCAGCAGGTCATCCCGCAGTGCGAAGGCCTCACCCACCGCGCAACCATAGCGTGACAGGCTGGCCATCACCGGCTCCGGGGCGTGGGCGGCCGTGGCACCCAGCTGGAGTGGGCGCAAAACCGTATAGCAGCCGGACTTCATCCGAGCCACCTGGCGGGCATGTCCCAGGTCTCGCCGACTGGCCGCGCTACCGGTCAGGTCACGCCGCTGCCCACAAACCAGCTCGAGGGTGAGCAGTCGCCAGATCTTCCGCATCTCCGGCGGCAACGAGGCCGCCAGCTCATCCGCCTCAGTATGAGCCAAGTCACCCACCAGGACGGCGATACTCTCCCCAAAGCGCTGCGCGCTCCCGCTGGCACCCTGGGTCTGGTGCAGCATGGCGGCCTGGGCATGAATCGACGGCCGACCGCGACGAGAATCCGACTCGTCCATCACGTCATCGTGGATCAGCGCGAAGGCGTGCAGCATCTCCAGGGCGGCGCCAGCCCGGACCACGTCAACTTCACCGAAGCCGGTCCGGTGACCTCCGGCGCTGAGCCAACCCAAGTAGCTCATTACCGGACGAATCCGTTTGCCGCCACTGTGCAACACCTGCTGCAGCAGGTCCGGCAGGTCGCGCTCGCCAAGCACGTCCACATTCCCCTGATCATCCAGCTCGGCCCGCCACAGCCGGTCCAGGTCAGCCAGGACGTCGGCCAGCAGACCAGTGACCCGGCCGAGGTGGGCACGGGTACGGGTAGGTGGTTGAGAAGAGATGGCGACGACACAGCCCTGCCGATGGTGCTCAGTGGCCCGGATCGGCCTGGCGATCGTGTCGAGCGTGGAGTCGGCCAGCGGGGAGGTGGATGGTGGCGAAGTGCTCACGGGTTCTCTCTTCATCGATCCTGGATCGGGTGGTCAACGGTCGAAGACCGGATTGCGGCCTGCACAAAACCACCGACGCGGTCGGCGGCCTCATCGGGATCGTGCTGGCGCTGCCCGACCGGAACACGCTCGGAACCAACCACGGCAGAAATCATTGGCGTCACTTCTGTGGGGTCGATGTCGTTGCGGAAGACGCCGGTCTCGATCCCCTCGAAGACAACCTCGGCAATAAGGTCATGCAACGGCTGGAACTTGACCTGCATGGCGATGTGCGTGGCCTGGCCGAGCGTGTGTCCGCTCAGCATGCCGTGCTCCGACCCGGCGCCTGGCTCGGCGGTGAACTGGTGCATCTGGCGGCGGATCAACGCGTCGAGCCGGGCGGCGACATCCGGCAACGTCGACATCTCCTGGCGAAGACTGGCCACGAACTGTTCCACCGAACGCTCGATGAAGGCCATCATCAGCGCCTCCTTGTCCGGGACGTAGTTGTAGATGGTGTTTCTGGCCATCCCGGCCCGGCCGGCGACCTCGGCCAGGGTGAGGTCAGCGTAGCCGACGTCGGCCAGCGCCTCTCCGAATGCGTCCAGCAACCGGGTCCACATCAGCTCTCGGTGGGCCGCGAGGTTGCCGGCGCGGATTCTGGGCACGCGGCAAGTCAAGCACAGATCAGTGAAGTTCACGACTCGCCGTCCTAAACATTACGACGGTTCGTCTTGTACATCGCGACGCCAAGTCGTAATATTTCCTAGGTGCTAGCCCGCCGAGCGCTAGCAAAGCGCCGTCCTGTCGGCAATCTTGGGCCCGTTTGCTAGCGATCCCGGTCGATTGTCCAATGCCGCCCTCATCAGGGAACGCATCATCAGGAGACGCATCATCAGGAGACGCATCGTAAGGGGACAGGGATGACCAGTGACATCCAGCAGCAGCGGGTCCAGTACCTCAACCACAACGACGTGCTGGACCGAGATCACGTCGTCTACTGGATGCAGGCCTCGGTACGTTCGTCGTACAACCATGCGCTCGAGTACGCCATCCAGCAGGCCAACGCCTTGGCGCAGCCGCTGGTGGTCGTCTTCGGGCTCACCGAGGACTACCCGGAGGCCAACCTCCGTTCCTTCGCCTTCCTGCTCGAGGGTCTGCAGGATGTGCAACGCCTGCTCACCGTGCGGGGTGTCGGGATGATCGTCTGCCTGGGTTCCCCGGACGAGGTCGCCATCGAGGCCGGTCGCCATGCGTCGTTGCTGGTCACCGACCGCGGCTACCTCCGACACCAGCGCAAGTGGCGTGACAACGTCGCGGCCGCGGTGGCCTGCCGAGTGACCCAGGTCGAGTCCGACGTGGTGGTGCCGGTGGAGCTGGCGTCGACCAAGCGGGAGCACTCGGCTCGGACGTTGCGCCCGAAGATCACCAAGCAGCTGGACGAGTTTCTGGTCGCACTGCGGCCGACCGTACTTGATCACCCTTCGACGGATCTAGGTCAGGACGGACTTGATCTGTCCGATCTCGACAAGATATTGGCGGGCCTGAACCTCGACCGCTCCGTCAGCCGGCTAAGCCAGCTGTACCGCGGTGGCGAGTCCGAGGCTCGCCAGACGCTGCAGAACTTCTTGGACAGCCGGTTCGCCAACTACACTCAGAACCGCAACCAGCCGCAGACCGACGACGTGTCCCACCTGAGCAAGTACCTGCACTATGGCCATATCTCACCGGTGGAGATCGCGCTACGGATCGAGGAGTCGGGCGCGGCCGAGGAGAATATCGACGCCTACCTGGAGGAGCTCATTGTCCGGCGAGAGCTGCCGATCAACTTCGTCTTCTACGAAACCGACTACGACCGCTTCTCGCATTGGTCG
>JBBSQO010000032.1:0-10132 GCA_038244025.1 Propionibacteriales bacterium | reverse complement strand
TGCCTATGGGGAACGGGAGCGCCGGTTTGGCAGCTGAGGTTGCCTCTTGGTGAGTAAGCAGCAGACGAGTGCATGACGTATTACTACAATGTCATGGGATTTCTGACGATTCGCACTGATGCTCAGCGTGAACAGGCTCTTGAGTCCCTGACTCGGGACGGGCAGTCGCGCTCAGCGGCGACGCGGGCGGCGATCCTAACAGCCGAGAAGGCACATCGTCGCGCGCGGCTACGAGCCGAGGCGGAGGAGCTGATCAGCGACGCGGATGATGTGGCGGCGTCGCGCACGCTGGCCGCTGAGATGGAAACCATCCGTGCGTGGTGACCTGTATCGAAATGCACGCCGTTGACGCCGCGCTGCTGACCGTGCTCGCGCTCGACTAAAGCCAGCACCAGCCTCGCGGCGAGCGATGCGAAGACCAGCCCTCGCGGCGAGCGATGCGAGATTGCCGACTCCCGCACGGCGTGTTGCCGATCAGTGGCTGACCGAGAGCCGTACGGTCTGATCACGGGCAGTGGGGAAGCTGTCCGTCCGGGAGGAAAAGTCATGCGCCGTCCAGCAATGGCGAGCCTGATACGGGCGCCTGTAGCGGGTCCCGAACAGTCCTGGCCCATCACCTAACCAGTGGGGCCGGGCGCGGGAAGGCGTGCGGCCTCCAGAAGGACCAACTGTGTCTGACAGCGCCACGTCCCCCAGGGCCTATTCCACCGGGGCCCATTCCACCAGTGTTCAGTCGTTTGGGTCCCGGTCCTCCAGGGGCCACTCCTCCAAGTCCGTCCGGGCCGATGAACGCCGTACCTATGTCGTTGACACCTCGGTATTGTTGAGCGATCCCCATGCACTGCGCCGCTTCGCCGAACACGATGTGGTGTTGCCGCTCGTCGTGGTCACCGAGCTGGAGGCGAAACGCCACCATGCCGAGCTGGGGTATTTCGCCCGCAGTGCGTTGCGGCACCTGGACGACCTGCGGATCAGCTACGGTCGGCTGGACGCACCGATCCCGGTCAACGACTGCGGTGGCACCATCCACGTCGAGCTCAACCATACCGACCCCGCCATCCTGCCGGCCGGTTTCCGGCTGGGCGACAATGACTCCAGGATCTTGGCGGTAGCGCTCAACTTTGCTGCCGAGGGCCACCAGGTGACACTCGTGTCCAAGGACCTGCCGATGCGGGTGAAGGCCGCAGCGGTGGGGCTGCCCGCGGAGGAGTACCGAGCCCAGCTGGCGGTCGAGTCGGGCTGGACCGGGATGGCCGAGATCGAGGTGGCACCGGCGGAGTTGGACGAGCTGTACGACCAGGGCACCATCGAGCTCGAGGCTGCCCGAGACCTGCCCTGCCACACCGGCGTGCGACTGCTCGGTGGTAGCGGCTCCGCACTCGGGCGGGTGACGCCGGACAAGGGGCTGAAACTGGTCCGGTCCGACCGGGACGCCTTCGGCATCCACGGCCGGTCGGCGGAGCAACGCATCGCCCTGGACCTGCTGCTCGATCCGGACATCGGCATTGTCTCCCTCGGTGGCCGGGCCGGGACCGGTAAGTCGGCGCTGGCATTATGCGCCGGACTCGAGGCTGTGCTGGAGCGCCGCCAGCACAGCAAGGTCATCGTCTTCCGGCCGTTGTATGCCGTGGGTGGGCAGGAACTGGGTTATCTACCGGGTACCGAGGGGGAGAAGATGGCGCCCTGGGCCCAGGCCGTCTTTGACACCCTCGGCGCGGTGACCTCGAGGGTGGTGATCGAGGAGGTGCTGGATCGGGGACTGCTGGAGGTGATGCCGCTGACGCACATTCGTGGCCGGTCGCTGCACGACGCCTTCGTTATTGTGGACGAAGCCCAGTCGCTGGAGCGCAACGTGCTGCTCACCGTGCTCTCCCGGATCGGGCAGAACTCACGGGTGGTGCTCACCCATGATGTGGCCCAGCGGGACAACCTGCGGGTCGGCCGCTACGACGGCGTGGTTGCGGTGGTGGAAAAGCTGAAGGGCCACCCGCTCTTCGCCCACGTCACCCTGAACCGGTCCGAGCGCTCACCGATCGCCGCGCTGGTTACCGAGATGTTGGAGGATGTCCAGCTCTGAGGACCCTCCCGAGCCCGCGCCGTAGCCGAAGAGCGGAAGAAAGATCAATTAGATCCCGTCGCCCGGATATGGCAGAGTCGAGCGGGTGCGCCGACTGATCCGACATGCCGTCATCGGCACAGCGACCTCAGCGGTGGCCATCGGAGCGGTACTGGCCACAGTTGGGCCCGGGCTGATCAAGTCCGCCGATGCGCCAGTGTCGACGTCCGCGGCGGCGGGCACCTCGGTCCGAAGCGAGCGGGTTTCGCGTGGCGTGGATCGTCCCGACCTCTCGCGCTCCGGTCACCAGGCCGACAAGGCGGCCCTGGACAAACAGTCCGTTATTGCGCATGCGCGAACCGAAAAGTTGTCCGCCCAAGGCAAGGCGATCGAGCAGGCAGCCGTGGAGGCCCGGCACGCGGAGCAGCAGCAGCGCAAGGTGGCGGAGAAGATGCGCAAAGCGGCGGAGCAGCAGCGCAAGGCGGCCGGGGAAAAGCGGGTCCGCACGCTTGGGTACCAGCCAGAGACCACCGAACCGCGGGAGATCGGCCGGCAGATCGCGGCCAACACCTACGGCTGGGGGGGCGACCAGTTCTCCTGCTATGACAGCTTGATCATGTCCGAGTCGATGTGGGTGGTCACCGCGACCAACGCGTCGTCGGCCGCCTACGGCATCCCGCAGTCGCTGCCCGGCAGCAAGATGGCGTCAATGGGCTCGGACTGGCGCACCAACCCGGCCACCCAGATTCGCTGGGGACTGCAGTACGTGAAGGATGTCTACCGCACCCCCTGTTCGGCCTGGAGCTTCAAGCAGGGCCACGACTGGTACTGACTGGGGCCCTGGCCGCGGTCCGATCGCCTCGTCTCGCCTCGCCTGACCGTCGCTCAGTTAGACCGCTGCGCCCCACGGCGAAACCTAGCTGGTCGGACGACGGGTCATGGCCAGCACATCGAGTGCGCTGTCCAGCTGCGCCTCGGTAAGCTTCCCGTCGGCGACAAAGCCGGAGTCAATCACCACCTCACGAATCGTCCGGCCCTCCATGAGCGCCTGCTTGGCCACCGCGGCGGAATTCTCGTAGCCGAGGTAGCGGTTCAGCGGGGTCACGATGGACGGGGACGACTCGGCCAGCTGGCGGCAATGGTCGGCGTTGGCGGTGATGCCGTCGACGCAGCGGCCGGCCAGCAAGTGGCTGACATTGCTCAGTAGCCGTACCGACTCGAGCACGTTGCGGGCGATCAGCGGCAACATGACGTTGAGCTCGAAATTGCCCGAGGCACCGGCAATCGCGACGGTCGCATCGTTGCCCATCACCTGGGCACAGACCTGGACGGTTGCCTCGCACATCACCGGGTTGACCTTGCCCGGCATGATCGATGACCCGGGCTGCAGGTCGGGCAGCGTAATTTCGCCGAGCCCGGCGGTCGGCCCGGATCCCATCCAGCGCAGGTCATTGGCAATCTTGGTCAGGCTGACGGCAATCGTCCGCAGCACGCCGGAGGCCTCGACGAGACCGTCCCGGGCGCCTTGTGCCTCGAAGTGGTCCCGCGCCTCGGTCAGCGGCAGCCCGGTGTGTCCGGCGATGGTGCTGATGACGGTCTCGGCGAATCCCGGGGTGGTGTTGATACCGGTGCCGACGGCTGTCCCGCCGAGCGGCAGCTCAGCCACCCGGGGTAGCGCAGCCTGGACCCGTTCAATGCCGTACCTGAGCTGGGCGGCAAACCCGCCGAACTCCTGGCCAACGGTGACGGGGGTGGCGTCCATCAGGTGGGTACGGCCGCTCTTGACCACCTCGGCGAACTCGGCCGCCTTCCGCTCCAGCGACTCCGCCAGATGCTGCAGCGCCGGGATCAGCGACTCGACCAACGACCGTGTGGTGGCGATGTGGATGGCGCTCGGGAAGACATCGTTGCTGGACTGGGAGGCGTTGACATGATCATTAGGGTGGACTGGCCGGCCGAGCGAGCGGCTGGCCAGGGTGCCGACCACCTCATTGGTGTTCATGTTGGAGGAGGTGCCCGAGCCGGTCTGGAAGACGTCGATCGGGAACTCGCCGTCATGCTGGCCGGCGGCCACCTCATCGGCGGCCTCAATGATGGCCTGGGCGATGCCGGCATCCACCACGCCGAGCGAGGCGTTGGCCTGTGCTGCCGCGCTCTTGATCATCCCGAGTGCATGGATCAGCGTGGATTCGATCGGCGTGCCGGAGATCGGGAAGTTCTCGACCGCGCGCTGGGTCTGCGCCTGCCACAGGGCCTGCGCCGGGACCCGTACCTCGCCCATGGTGTCGTGCTCAATCCGGAAGTCATCCGTGCTCTCAGTCATGGTGTCATTCTCGTCCACCAATGAGCAGCGTCGCTGCCGGGTCAGCTGCCGGGCGCGATTCTTTCGGGCGCGATATGCGATTCTTGCTGGAACCACCTGTAGTCAAAGGACCCTGCTCCATCACCCCCGGGGCGAGTGCTGGGAAACTGGAGGGGTGGCAGCAACCAGGGAGAAGAACAGGCAGTCGACAGCGGCGGACATGGTGCGCTCGCTTGCGGTGATCCTGCTGCCGTTACTGGTGATCACCTTCATCTTCACCCGCGACCCGGGCGGTTCACCTATCACCGTGGTCGATTGGCGCCCGGCCTACCAGCAGGCATCCAACCAGGCACCGTATGACGTGCTGGTTCCCCAGAACCTACCTGAGCAGTGGCGGCCGACGCACGTCTCCTGGACGCGGCAGGGCCAGCCGGAGGTTAACGGCCAGCCATCGGCCAGCAACGACTGGCAACTCGGCTTCCTCAGCCCGGACGATATCTACATCGTCATTGAGCAAAGTGATGGTCCGGCGAAGGCAGTGGTTGCCGACGTCACCCGGGAGGGGGCCAGGGACGGGGAGAGTTTGGTTGGCGGGACGACCTGGCAGCGGTGGGTCTCACCCGATCATCGCACCCGATCCCTCGTCTGGCCGCAGGAAAAGGTGACCAGCATTGTGGTGGGGGACACCGGTTATCCGGCGCTGGAGGCCTTCGCCTCAACTCTGGACAAGTAGCTCAGCAGCGCTGGAGAACCCTGCTGCGCGACTCACGTCGGTCGAACTTCAGTGGACCGCGGTTCAACTCTCCTCCCGTCTCTCCTCCCGTCCGGACTGCGCTCGGGCCGCGTCGATCTTGCCCTTGGCTCCGTCCAGCCATCCCTGACAGACGTTGGCGAGCGTTTCGCCGCGCTCCCACAGCGCTAGC
Organism: Propionibacteriales bacterium; assembly: GCA_038244025.1. GTDB lineage: Bacteria > Actinomycetota > Actinomycetes > Propionibacteriales > Propionibacteriaceae > Microlunatus. The sequence continues at coordinate 4,851 of JBBSQO010000032.1, read as the reverse complement.
GACTCATCCAACGGGGCGCCGCCGGACTCAAGACGTTGAACCACGGCCACCAGCTCGTCGCGGGCCTGCTCATAGCTGGGTTTCGATTCGGGCGCTGTGCTGTCCGAGCTGGCGGGGCTCTCCGCGCCGGGGGTTGGCGTGCTCATAACTCGACCTTAATCGTCCGGGCCGACACTGTCCGGTCCGACACTGTCCGGTCCGACATCGCGCACCTCGAGGACCAGCCGACCGTCGGACAGGTGTGCCAGCAGATCGTCGCCGGCATCCACGCCGCTGACCGAGGTCACCGCATGCCCCTCACCGTCGACCAGGATGCTGTAGCCACGTTCCAGCGTCGCCTTGGGCGACAGCGTGCGCACCCGAGCCAAGGTGTGCTCAATGGTGCTGCATTCATGCCGGATCCGTTGCTCGACGGCGCGTCCGGCACGATGCCGCAAGCCGTCCAGCTGTTCGTACCGGAGGGCAAAGCTGGCGGTGGGATCGGTCAGCACCGGTCGGGTCCGGATGGAGTCCAGCCCCTCCTGTTGCCGGCTGACGATACCGATCATCGCCTGGCGGACACGGGAAATCGCCTGCTGGATCCGCTCGCCCTCCTCGGATACGTCCGGCACGATCTGCTTGGCGGCATCGGTTGGTGTCGAGGCGCGGACGTCGGCAACCAGGTCAAGGATCGGGCTGTCCGTCTCATGTCCGATGGCGCTAACCACGGGTGTCCGGCAGCCACGTACGGCGCGGACCAGAGCCTCAGTGGAAAACGGCAACAGATCCTCCAGGGAGCCGCCGCCGCGGGCAATCACAATCACGTCCACGTCCGGGTGTGCATCCAGCTGGCGGAGTGCACCGATGACCTGCTCGCAGGCCTGTTGCCCCTGGACCAGGGTGTGCCGGATCTCGATCCGGACCGCCGGCCACCGGCGACGCGAATTTTCGACCACGTCCCGTTCGGCCGCGCTGTCGGCGCCGGTGATCAGGCCGATCGTCTGTGGCAGGAAAGGCAGCTTCTTCCGCAAGGCCGGGTTGAACAGGCCCTCGGCCTGCAACATCCGCTTGGTCTGTTCCAGCCGGGCCAGCAGCTGGCCCTCACCCAGCGGCCGGATGTCGTCACAGTAGAAGGAGAACCGGCCGGTGGGCGCGTAAAAAGAGGGTTTGAGCCGAGCCGCGACGGTGGCGCCTTCGGTTAGCGGGCCGGCCACGTCGAGCGCTGTCGGGGAGATGGCGATGTTGACGGAGATCTCGGCCAGCTTGTCCCGAAGGGTGAGGAAGACCGTCCGGGAGCCCGATCGCCGGTTGATCTCGATCAGCTGGCCCTCGACCCAGATCCAGTCGAGCCGCTCGATCCATCCCTTCACCGCTTGGGCAACTACCCGCAGCGGCTGGGGATGCTCCGGTGAGGATGCGATGGCCATCCGACGAGCCTAGGGGACAGGTGTGACACCGGGCTGGCCTGCCGCTTCGTGGGCCGACCGGTTGCTCTGGTGGTGATGCTGCTCTCGATCGGTAGGGCCTCGACCAGTCGGCCCCTAGACTGGTGCCTATGATGAGTGTGCCCGAAACTGTCACGTCTGAGTTCGACTCACCGGTTGGCGCTGGGGCGATGAAGCACGTGGTGGTTGCTGCCCCGCGAGGCTATTGCGCCGGAGTTGACCGGGCGGTCGTCACCGTGGAGAAGGCTCTGGACACCTATGGCGCGCCCGTCTATGTCCGGAAGCAGATCGTGCACAACAAGCATGTGGTAGAGGATTTGGAGAAGCGCGGCGCCATCTTCGTCGAGGAGCTGGCCGAGATCCCGGCCGGATCAACGGTGGTGTTTTCCGCTCACGGCGTTTCACCGGCGGTGCACGACGAGGCACGGGTGCGGGGCTTGAAGACCATTGACGCCACCTGCCCACTGGTCACCAAGGTGCACCACGAAGCCAAGAGATTTGCCAGGGATGATCTCGAAATCCTGCTGATCGGGCACGCCGACCATGAGGAGATCGAGGGGACCACCGGTGAGGCACCGGATAATGTGATCTTGGTTCAGTCGCCGGAGGATGTGGCCAATATTGAGGTCCGGGACCCGGCCAAGGTGGCTTGGCTAAGCCAGACCACTCTAAGCGTTGACGAAACGCTCGCAACGGTGGCCAAACTACGGGAGAAGTTCCCGTTATTGATGAACCCGCCCAGTGACGACATCTGTTACGCCACCCAGAACCGGCAGTTGGCTGTCAAACAGATTGCTGCCCAGTCCGACCTCGTGATCGTTGTCGGCTCAGCCAACTCGTCGAACTCCGTCCGGCTGGTCGAGGTCGCACTGGAGGCCGGGGCGAAGTCCTCATATCGCGTCGACAATGCGACCGAGATCAAGGACGAGTGGCTGGACGGCGTCAGCAGCGTGGGTGTCACCAGTGGTGCCTCTGTGCCGGATGATCTGGTGCAGGGAGTGCTGGAGCTGCTGACCAGCCGGGGGTTCCCGGTGGCGACCGAGGAAAAGCTCACCGAGGAGTCCCTGGTTTTTGCACTACCGCCCGAGTTGCGCAAGGACCTGCGCAAGGGTGCGATCAACGACTGACCGTACGGATCCGGGCCCGACGGCGAGAGAAGTGGTGCCGAGAGGGCTGGTACGGACTGCGGTCGGTGGGGCCGCATGACCGGCCTGCCGCTGCTGCTGGTGCTGAGCGCGGCCGTTGCTCATGCCGGATGGAATCTAGCGTCGAAGCGAGCCGGCTCGTCCGGCGTCACCTTTGTCTGGTTGAACTGTGCAGGGTCGGCGATCCTGTTGGCTCCGGTGGCGATCCTTTTCATCTGGCGAAGCGCACCGGACCTCGGGCCATGGTTGCTCGCCGGGGTGGTCAGCGGGATCATCCACACGGCCTACTTCACCACGTTGCAGAGCGGTTACAGCCGAGGAGACATCTCGGTCGTCTATCCACTGGCGCGGGGCACCGGGCCGATGTTGAGCGTCGTCTTCGCCATCATCTTGTTCAACGAGCGGCCGGGCTGGGTGGGCCTCGCCGGTGCTGCCGGTGTGGTTGCGGGTGTCATCGTGATCGCGCTCTCGGCCGGGTCGGCGGGCTCAAAGAGGGAGGCGCACCCAGCACCGCTGGCTGGTATTTTGTTCGGCTTGGCCACCGGCGTGCTGATCGCGACCTACACCCTGTGGGACGCTCATGCGGTGAAGACCGTCCAGGTCTTTCCGGTGGCCCTGATGTGGATGTCAACGCTGACCCAAGCAGTTCTGCTCGCACCGCTGGCTCTCCGCCACCGCTCCCGTCTCAGGTCGGTGGCTCGCAGTTACTGGCGCGAGGCGCTCACTGTGGCGGTGTTGTCGCCGCTGGCCTACATCCTGGTGTTGTTTGCGCTTCAGCGGGCGCCGGTCTCGCTGGTGGCCCCGATCCGAGAAGTGAGTGTGGTGCTGGTCAGTCTGGCGGGCTCACTGCTGTTCAAGGAAGCTGCCCTCGGCCAGCGGCTGGTTGGCGCGGTTGTCGTACTTGCCGGGGTGGCCATGCTCGCCGCTTCGTAAACCCCACCGATCCAGGGTCAGCAACATTCCCAGCACGACGAGGAACGTCACCGGGCCGCGGAGCCACCATGGCCAACTGATGACCGAGTTGACCGGCAGGATCACGACCAGAATCAGGCCAGTGAACAAGAGCCGATTCCGCAGCGTCTGCATTGCTGGGTCCCCCTCAGCAGGAAAGTCTCGATCTCAATGGCTCAACGATAGCTCAGGTACCGGTGCGCCGGGCGTGGGTGCTGCGCCCGGCCTCCTCACCCTCCACCAGGTCCAGCAGGTCCGGCTCGGGACGGACCAGCTCATCGGCTTCGGGAATTGCCGGCAGGACCCGGTCACGCTTGCTTTCCCGGCCGACCAGCGGCTCCACCTGGATGGCGTCCTCAATGAGCTCCGGGGCCTGGATCTGTCGGACGGCACCATCCACCGGGGAGAGGGCTTCCAGTTCTGCCTCGCTGACCCTGAGGTCGCGGAACCGGCGGGCCCGGACCAGGACCGTGCCCTCGACTGTCGCGATGGTCTCGTTGTAGGCAGTCACCGACGTCCGCAGCGCCCGGCCAAGCTTGTCGAAACGGTTGCCCATCAAGCCAAGCTTCTCGTGCAGCTCGCGACCCAGCTTGAACACCTCGGCAGCGCTTTCGGCCAAGGCCGCCTGCCGCCAACCGTAGGCGATCGAGCGGAGCATGCCGATCAAGGTGGTGGGGGTGGCGAAGATGACGTCCTTGCGGGCTGCATAGTCGTACAGGTCCGGGGACAAGTCCAGCGCGGTGGCGAAGAAAGCCTCGCTGGGCAGGAACAGCACCACGAACTCGGGCGTCTCGTCGGCTTTCCAGTACCGTTTGGAGGAAAGCTGGTCGACGTGAGTCTTGATGTGCTTGGCGTAGCGGCTGAGTGCCTCGGCCTTCTTGGTCTCATCGTCGGTCTCGGCCGCCTCCAGAAAGGCGCTGAGCGGCACTTTCGAGTCGACGAAGATGTGCTTGCCCTCGGCCAGGTTGACCCGCATGTCCGGCCGGATAGTTTTGTCGTCACTCCTGGAGGTCACCTGCAGGTCGAAGTCGCAACGCTCAATCATGCCGGAGATCTCAGCCACCCGCTTCAGCTGGATCTCACCCCAGGACCCGCGAACCTGAGGCTTGCGCAGTGCGGTCACCAGGGCATTGGTCTCCTTGCGCAGGGTCTCGCCGGTCTGCCGCACGGTTTGCACCTGCGCCTTGAGGTCGGTCGACATCTGGACGCGTTCCTTCTCCACGTCGATCAGCCGGGTGTTGAACCGCTCCAGACTTTCCCGAACCGGCAGCATCAGCTGTTCGGTTGCCTTCAACCGGGCCTCGGCGGTCGCATCGGCCTGCTTGCCCTGC
>JBBSQO010000031.1:0-10279 GCA_038244025.1 Propionibacteriales bacterium | reverse complement strand
GGTCGCTGTTGTGCATCGCCGTTGGCTACCTCGGCATCCTGATCGCCGAGGGATTGAACAGCACCGGCCGCTGGAGCGTGAGTCTCAGCCATGACCCAGATCAGGGGCTGGGCACCGCACAACCTGTCGTCTGGCGGGCCGCAACGCTGATCGGGGTCCCTGCCCTGGCCGGCGCACTGCTGTTCGGTGCGGTGATCCCGACCCTGTCACTCAACGGCTGGGGCTTCGGTTCGGGATCAAATGTCCACGGGCCGCTGGAACTCACTGATCCGACTATCGATATGCGGCGCAATCTCAAGCAGCCCGAGGACCGGACGGTGGTGGAATACCAAACTGACCGGCCCGGCGGCACCTACTTGCGGATGGCGTCGCTGCCGATCTTCAACAGCCATGGCTGGCAGCTCGCCGGGGCCAACCTCGAGCAGGGTCCACAACTTGGTGACATCCCGGGCGTCGATAACGAGCCGAGCTTGGTGCGAACCACCCACATCAAGATCGACAACTTCAGCTCGCAGTACCTACCTCTGCCGTACGCACCCCGCAAGTTCGAAGCCAGGGGCAAGTGGGGGTACGTTCCCCAGTCGCTGGTGGTGATGGCGACCGGGCGCGACCACAAGCAGGCCACCCGCTACCTCGACTATACGGTGCAAAGTGTGGACATCGAGCCGGATGGCAAGGAGCTCGCCGCCGCGCCCGCCGGTAACCCGGCCGACGCGGCCAGGACGGCGATCGTGCCCGCGGACCTGCCGGACTCGCTGACCAAACTAACCGAGAAGGTCACCAAGGGTGCCGACACGCCAGCGTTGAAAGCTGCCCGGATCCAGCACTATCTGCGCAGCCCGGTCTTCACCTACAGCACCGAACCGCTCCCGGGATCGGGCTACCAGGCCCTGGAGAATTTTCTCCTGCATGACCGGCGCGGCTACTGCGAGCAGTTTGCCGCCTCGATGGCCATGATGGCCCGGGTGAGCGGAATCCCGTCCCGGGTGGCGGTGGGATTCCTGCCCGGCAAGAAGAAGGGTGATACCTGGCAGGTGTCGATTCGACAGATGCACTCGTGGCCAGAGCTCTACTTTGCCGGTGCAGGATGGGTCCGTTTCGAGCCAACTCCGGCCGTGCAGACCGGCGCTCCACCGGCCTGGACCATCCCGCGCAGCGACTCTGACGCCCGCGACCCGCAGACCGAACCAAGCATCTCGGCCTCGACAAAGACGCAGAAACCATCCCCGACGGCTCGCGCCACGCCGACTGGCCCGGTAACGTCGACGGCTGGCGATACTGGCTTCCCGCTCGCCCAAACACTGCTGGGGAGCGGCATCGGCCTGTTGGCGTTGCTGGCATTGGCCCTGCCGGGAACAGTCCGGCTGCGGCGGCGCCGGTCGCGGCTGGCACCTGAGGGTGTCCCGGCGACCAGGGTGGAGTCCGCCTGGGCCGAGATCCGGGACACCACGATCGACCTCGGTCTCCGGTGGCCACAGGGATCTCCGCGGACGATCGGGCGTGAGGTCTCTGATCGGCTGCTGGCAGAAACGGCACTACTGATGGCCGAGGTGGCCGTCCTGGTCGAACGCTCCCGCTACTCACGTGCCTTTGCCGACGAGGCAGCCGTTGCAGATGTTGGCCGACGGGCCGAGAAGATACGCCACGGGCTGCTCGAACCGGAGCCCTGGTCGCGCAGGGTGCGAGCTGCGCTGCTGCCCCGTTCCTTGTGGCAAGCGGCCATTTTCCGGTTACGCCGCGCCCCAGCAGCGGATGAGCTCATCAGATAGCACTCACAAACCTTCGTCGCGCCTGCGACGCCAGCGCTCTTCCATCTTGCCCATGAAGTTTTGGTTATCGTTCGAACCGGGCGATGGGTGAGATGCCTTCGGTCGATCGTGCTGGGGGTCCTCGCCAGGGTCTACGTCGCCAACGTGCTGCCAGGAAGTGATGGCCGTGACGGCTGCGGCCACCATGACGACGAAGCCGATGATGCTGATCCAGAAGTAGGTCCCAATGCCGGCCACCAACAGGGCCAGCCCGACAAAAAATCCGATACCGGCCAGCGCGGCCCGCCGCCGGTGGACGCGCCGGGAGCCTGTCCCGCGCAGCTTGTGAGCCCACTTGGGGTCGTCTGCCGCGAGCGCGGCCTCCATTTGCTCAAGAAGCCGCTGCTCCTCTGGTGAGAGGGCCATGCCCACCTCCCGGCGTCTATGTCGTGCACGTGGCTCGTACGCGAGAACTCTGCGAAGATCGGTTGATCTGTGCCAAGTCTAGATCCCGGCGGGGGGAAGCGAAACCCATACCCAAAATGACGTGTGGGTAGTTATCGCATTGAGTCCTGATCGGCTTGCTGCCCACCCGTCCGTCAGCCCGCAGTTCCGAGCCGCTGCCGGTTCGATTCGGGGTACCGGCCTGGATTCGGATACTCCGTTGAGCCAGCACGGTGAGGCGACCTGGTCAGCTTCGACCCTGTCAGGGCGGCCCGCTGCACGGCCGCCGGGCCAAACTTGGCTACGGCGGCATCAATGGCCTGCTCTGCCTCTCGCCAGCCCCGGTCCGGTTCACCCAACTCGGGCTGGCGATAGGCATCGCCGGTCTCGACCAGCCCCTCAACGCGCACCCCTACCCGGCGAATCCTCGCTCGCTGCAGACCGAGCTTGTGGTACAGCCCGACGGCTTGGGCATAGACCTCATCGGTGACATCGGTCGGGCTGGCAACTGTGATCGAGCGGGTGATCGCGGTGAAGTCGGCGAACCGAAGAGAGACCACGATGGTGCGCCCCAGCATCCCGGCCTTGCGCAACCGGGCGGCGGTACGGTCAGACATCCGCAGCAGCTCCCGCCTGATCACCTCGGGATCGTCGGTGTCTGCCGAGAAGGTCTCCTCAGAACCGACGCTGCGTTCGCGCGGCCTGGCCACCACCTGACGGGTGTCCCGTCCCCAGCCGAGATCAGCGAGCAGAGCTCCCTGCCGCGGTCCGAAGGCACGCTGCAAGGTTCCCCGCGGGGTATGGGCCAGCTCGGCGACGGTGGCCAGGCCCAGCCGGTGGAGTTTCTCCGCTGTCGCCTCCCCTACTCCCCACATCCGCTCCACCGGCAACGGATGCAGGAACGAGACCACGTCCTGCTCGGCGACCTCGCGAAGGCCATCCGGTTTGGCAGCCGACGATGCCAGCTTGGCGATGAACTTGTTCGGCCCGATCCCGACCGAGCAGGTGATCTGCTGTTCGTCGGCGACCAGGGCGCGGATGCGTTCACCGATGCTGACGGGCGAACCGAGCAGCCGGGTGGCGCCGGTGATGTCCAGGAAGGCTTCATCGACCGAAGCCCCCTCGACCACAGCGGTCACCGAGTCGAAGATGGCAAAGACGGCACGGGATGCCTCAAGATAGGCATCCATGTCCGGGGGGACAATGACGGCCCTCGGGCAGAGCCGGCGGGCCTGGGTCATCGGCATCGCGGAATGCACACCATCGGCTCGGGCCTGGTATGTGGCCGACAGGACGACACCACGGGTGGCACCGCCGACGATCATCGGCAATCCGGCCAGCTCGGGATGGCGGCGTAGCTCGACCATAGCGTAGAAGGCATCCATGTCGACGTGCATGATGCTGCTCATCGCTGCCCTCCCGACCCGGTCGAGGCAGCTGACGGTGGGCTGATCCTGGTCATGGTTCAGGGTTTTTGGTCAACAGGACGGTCAGCGGTGGCCGTCGCGAAAACATGCAGCAGTGGCGCCATCGCACGGAAGGCGGGATCCTGGCTGATCTCCGACTCCATCTCATACAACTCGGCTGCTGCTCCGGACACCGACTCCAGCAGGGCAGCCGGTATGTGGTCGGCGATGGCGCCAATCCCATGCAGAGCAGCAATTTTGAACCCGGCCGCGGTCACCAGTTTGCTGATCTGGTCCAGATCGAAACGGTCCGGGTCGGCATAGATCCGTCGAGCAGCCGACAAGTGCCCAGCCAGGGCCTGGCTCAGCACCGCCGAATGCCGTTGCGGAACCAGCAGACTGAGGCAGCCACCGGTACGGATGACGCGGGACATGCCGCGCAGTGCCGCTGCCGGCGAGTCCACCACCTCGAGCACCCGATGGCAGATGACGACATCTGCACCATCGGTGCCGACCAGGTCGACGACGTCATTGGCATCGCCCTGGAGGCCCCGGATGCGATCGCCCATGCCGGCTTCGTCAGTCCGCCGTTCCAATGAGGCCAGTGCGTCCGGGCTCGGGTCGATCACCGTGACCTGATGACCGGATCCCGCGAGTGCTGCCGCCAGCCCGCCGGTGCCACCACCGACATCGACAATGTCGCAAAAGTCCTTACCGGTCCCGGTCTGCCAGTACTCGAGCTGGCTGATCAGCAGGTCGGTCAGATAAGCCTGGGACACGGATCGACGTCGTCGTTGCTCGGCCATCAATGTCCTCCTGGTTCTGCCGGGTGGGTATCCGGCCGGTGATGTGTGCCGGTGATGTGTGCCGGTGTCGCGGGGCCCAGCACTCCGCACGGTGAGCCTACTCACCGACCTGGTCAACGGCCCGAGCTCCCTGGACTGGAATGCCACAACTTGCGGGGCGCATCAGACGCCGGTGTGCCGGCCGGCTTGACGTCTGAGTAGGGTGACTGTTTGAACCCGCTGGCATGCACCAACACCCGGCGACGGCCCATCCCGCCAGCCCTGCTGTGTTGTTGGGGATCACCGTGCTGCTGGGGATCAGGGCTAGAGTCAGGCAGCTGCGAATCGGGCAGTGCCTCACCCACCATCGAGTACCCCTCGGGCACCTGAGCCATCAGCTCCTGGACCGCCGCCAGGCTGCGGTCCCGATCACCGGTCCGGGCCAGCGCTTCCTGCCAGCAGGCGTACAGCGCATTGAGGTCCCAGCACCCTGTTGCCCGTAGGGAGACCCCGCGCGGGCCGGTCCGTCGAAGCTCGCCCCGCACCACTAACATCCAGGACGAGAACAAGGTGGCGGCATAGGGACCCTGGGCATCTTCGAAGAAGGTGGCATCCGTCGGGCCAGTGGTGTCGTCCAGGGTCAGGAAGATGACCCGCCGGCCGGAGCGGATCGGTGGTGTCTGGGTGGCCACCTTGACCCCACCAATCAGCACATCCCTGCGGTTACGGACCGAGAGCAGATCCGCCGACAGCGTGACTCCCAGCTCCGTCAGCAGGGGCAGGTAGAAGTCGACGACGTGCCGGCTGGCATCCAGCCCCAGGATGCCCAGCTCAGCCCTGACCCGTTCAGCATCGGTCATCTCGGGCAAACCGGAGGGGACCAGGCCTGCCGGATGCAGGCCTGAAGTGGGCAGATCCGAGGTGCGGTCTGGGTCGGATCCATCATCAAAGTCCAGTGGCAGCTGCACCTCCTGCGCGCGGGCCGGGGCCGTTGCTGCCGACTGCGCCCTGGCCAGATCACGGGGGTCCTTCGTCAGCTGATCATGGCCAGGCCCATTACCATCCCACAGGCCACCATCTCGTGGGCCACCCTCTCGCAGGCCGCGAGCTCGCCCGCCCCTGTTGCGGCTCTGCGCCCGGGCCGCTATCTTGCTGTTCCGCTGCAGGTCGCAGGTGGCCAGCAGCAGATCCCGGCGGGTCACCGTGTTACGGCGTCGTACCGGGGTAGCAGCTCCGATGCCGTAGATCGAGTCAAAGGCACCGGCCAGCACCAACCGTTCTACCACCGGGGCGGATACATCGGCACGAAACCAGAAGTCCGACAACGACCGATAGGGACGCCCGGCTGTGATCCGGCTGATCTCGGTCTCGTTGATACCCTTCACGTCAGCCAGGGACAGCCGGATGCCGAAGTCACGCCCATCAGGCAGACCGGCACCCGGTGCCAACCGGGGAGGCATCCCCAGCACCCTAGGCGGCGGTTCGTCGTAGCGGCCGACCCGTTCCACCCGATAGCTGCCATCGCTGCTGTTGACATCGAGGCTCAGGATCGCGATCCCAAGCCGACGAGCCTCTTCAAGGATCAGCCGCTTGGGGTACATGCCCGGGTCGTGGGTCAGCACCCCGGCCAGAAAATGAGCGGGCCAGTGCGCCTTCAGCCAGGCCGACTGGTAGGTCGGCAGCGCAAAGGCGGCAGCGTGCGCCTTGCAGAACCCGAAGGAGGCGAAGGCTTCCAGGACTTCCCAGACGGAGGTGATGATGCGTTCGGCATATCCCCGGGCCCGGGCCCGGGGGATGAACCAGGCCCGGACCTCTTCCTGGCCCTGCCGGTCACCGAGCCCGCGCCGGGCCTCGTCCGCCTCAGCCAGGGAGCAGCCGGCCATGGTCGCGATGATCTTGATGACCTGCTCGTGGAAGACCACCACCCCGCAGGTCTCCCGCAGGTGTGGTTCGAGATCAGGATGCAGATAGCTGGGCAGCTCCCATCCCTGCCTGGCCCGCAGGAAGGGGTTGACCATGTCACTCTTGACCGGGCCGGGCCGGAACAACGAGATGTCAATGATGATGTCGGTAAAGGTCTCTGGGGCGAACTTGCCGACCAGTTCGCGCTGACCCGGGGATTCGATCTGGAAACAACCCAGGGTGGCCGCGTTCTGGATCATCGTGAAGGTATCGGGGTCATCGAGGGTCAGCTCGTCGACGTCGAGCTCTTTTCCTTCCGTCCGGCGAACCTCGGCAATCGCATGCGCCATCGAGGACTGCATCCTGATACCCAGCACATCAAGCTTGAGCAGCCCCAGGTCCTCAACATCATCCTTGTCGAACTGGCTCATCGGAAAACCGGCATGGCTGGCCTCCACCGGGGTGCGATCCAGCAAGCTGGCATCGCTGAGCAACACCCCGCACGGATGCAGGGCGATATGACGCGGTAGTCCATCCAGCGACTCCACCAGGGAGAACAGCAGATTCAGCCGTCGCTCCCCCAGCCCAGCCGCGCGCAGCTCCGGCAGGTCCCGCAGCGCAGCCCTGGCATCCCTGGCTCGGATATGCGGGAAGGCCTTAGCCATGGCATCAATCTCGGCCGGTGGCAGGCTGAGTGCCGAGCCGACGTCACGCACCGCATGGCGCACCCGGTAGGTGTCCAGCATGGCCACGCAGGCCACCCGTTCACCACCAAAGGTGGCGAAGATCTTCTCATACACCTCGAGCCGCCGAGCCGACTCGACATCGAGGTCAACATCGGGCAGTGCCTGCCGTAACGGCGAGAGGAAGCGTTCCATCACCAGACCGTGCCGAATCGGGTCCACCCCCGAGATGCCCAGCAGATAGTTGATCAGGCTGCCGGCTCCCGACCCGCGGGCAGCACACCGGATGTCCAGCTGCCGAACAAGGTCAACAACGTCGGCGACGGTCAGGAAGTAGGAGGAGAACCCTAGCTGCGCCACCACCTCGAGCTCTGCGGCCAGCCGGGCGTGGATCTCTTCACCTGGGTGGGCATAACGCCAGGCCAGACCGGCATCCAGACGTGTCTTGAGCACTGCCAGCGCGTCGACCCCTGACCCATGATCGCCCGGCCCATGATCGCCCGGCCCATGATCACCGGGCCGATGATCACCGGATCCGTTGAGAACCGACAGCTCTGGCAGATGGATCTCGCCCAGGCCAAGATCACCCCGCGGGTCGAGGCGGCAACGGACAGCAAGCTGCTGGGTCTGCGCCAGCAGCCGGTCTCCTCCACCTGCGCCCCGGCCGGCCTGGTGTGCCAGCTGCTGGGCGATCTCCCACATTTCCTTGCCACGCTTGAGATATCCCTCGGCATTGCGCCGATCAACATTGCGGGTAGCGAGCGGCACCAGCCGTCGGGCCGAGTCCAGCACATCAAGGGTCGGCGCCAGCTGACGGTCACTCATCCGGACAGCATTGGTCAGTACGACCGGAATGCCATGGGCATCGGCCATCGTCACCATCCGGGCAGCATGGCTGGTGGAGCCAGCACCGCGACCCGGGTTGTGATGGTCGGTGACGGCGATGATCAGGTTGGTGGGTGGAACCAGACCGTGCCACTGCCGCAGTACCCGTTCGGCAAGGTCCGGCCGGCCGGCAGCCAACGTCGCCCCGAGCTCGGAGTCGGCACCCAGCATGACCACCAGATCCCCAGCAGCCGCACGCCGGGCGATCACATCGAAGTCAGCCACCGGTGATCCGCGCTCCCCTGCCAGATGGGTGTCGGACACCAACCGGCAGAGCGCCGCCCAGCCGACCCGCGAGGTGGCCAGCACCACGACCCGTGGCAACCGGAGATCCCGGGTTGCACCTCCCCTGGCCGGAGTTCTGGAGCTGGCAGGGGTGTATGAGCCTGTCGGTGGGCCACCGCCTCCCACTAGCTCTGGCAGCGACAATGGCACCGCGAGATCCACTCCAAGAACTGGGGCAATCCCAGCACCAAGACAGGCCTTGGCGAACCGTACGGCGCCATAGAGCCCATCCCGGTCGGTCAGAGCCAGGGTGTCCATCTCAAACTCTGCGGCCCGCGCCACCAGGTCCGATGGGTGCGAAGCGCCATAGTGGAGCGAGTATCCGGAGGCAACGCGCAAGTGCACGAAGGGGTCAGCCATGACGTTGTTTCCCTTGACTGGCGTGTTCCTGACTGGGGTGTCCCTGACTGGCGTGTTCCTGGCCAGATTGTCCCTTGCTGGGGTGTCCCTGATGGCGCCACTGCTGATCCAGCCGCCGCTCGACCATGGTCAGGAACTGACCGGCATCCCGGACCAGATCATCGGCCTCACGAGTGGTGACGATGGTGGCTGCGCCGGCTCGTACCGCCTCACGTTTTCCTTGGCTGGCGGCAAAAAAAGCCGCCCACTCGCCATATTCCGGAGCGACCTCAGCCAGTAACTGCCAGGCGTTGCGTGGCTGTGGTGCCCGTCCACTACCGGGTCCTCCGGCAGCAGAGAGCTTCTTCAGGCTGCCGCGATCCGCTGGGTCGGAACGCCCCGCTGGACGGGAACGGAGAGCCAGCACCAGGGCCGCCACCCGGAGTGCGGCCAACTGAGCGGCAAGAAACCGCTCGCTGGGCCGATCAGCCAGTTCCGCTTCGACCAACGCCGACCTCGCCCGCTGCAGATCCGCCCGGTGACGGCCGAAACCAACCAGATCTTCCTGCGTCCAGGACTGGGCCGAACCTGTGACCGGGGACTGGGATGACTCGCCCATCAGTCCATCACCGTTCGTAGTCGCCACTCTCCGCTGGACTGGGCCTGGGTCAGCTCATAGACACCGTCAGAGCCCCGGCGCCCATTGACCGCCACCACCCGCCAGACCTCTTCCTCGGCCAGCAGGTCGTGGTCAGCAATATTTCCATCGGCACCATTTCCACCAGTGCCGTCCCCACCAGTGCCGTCCCCATCGGCGTCGCCGCGGAGCGCCTGGACACCGGAGCCATCCCACCAGGGTGCGGTCTCCATCCACCGGGTCTGTACGTCCCGGACCACCCACAAACGGTTTTGCCACAGAAATTGCGCAGGCGCCTCGCACCCGCTTACTAGACCACGTCGAACCTCAATGGGTTCGTTGTATGAGCGCATTTCTTCCCCTAGACCGAGCAATGAGCATGAAAGTCTCGACCCGCCCCCGTTGGCGGAGGGAAGTGGGAGCCCTGGCACGGGTGGGGGTCGAGGTCCATCCGTGCCGGGGCGGCCCCGGAGCGCGTGTCGCGAACACGCGCTGTTGTTCAGCCAAGGTCGACGTCAGCCCTTCCCCAAGTGCTGATATCGAACGCTTGTTCGAACATCATCCAATGTACACCGCCACCCTGACAATCCGTCAAGTGCCAACCACATCACGGCAGCCGTTGCACCGAATCAAACGCTCGTTCCACTGCTCCCGTCGCCTGCTGAGAGGGAAACGCACGACACGGCAGCCGACACCGAGCGCCTGATTCGAGGCGCCCTCGCCGTGACAGATCCATGGCTACCGACCGCAGCGCCAGAAAGTGTCTGCGCCAGAGGTGAGGATTGACCCATGGAAAAACACAACCAGCAACGTCGAGCCGCCAAACGACGAGAACGCACCAGGTCTGCAACACGTTCGGGCTCCGACCACCGGGGCAGCGCTCCCGGCAGCTCCCGCAAGCCTGCACCAGGCCCCAGCGGATCACCCTTCGGGGCGGAGTCAGCCTTCGGGGCGGGGCTTTTATGCGACCCGATGGCGGCCAGCGGAGCAGGATGCTCGAGATCGCTGCTATCCAGGAACTGATCGACCAATGCGTCTTCCTCATTGAGGCGGCGCCGAAGTCGGATGCCCTGAGGCCGGCGATCACGTCACTGATGGCGCGCAGCGACAGGGCATCAGACCGGACAATTCACCCCGAGTGGATCGTCACCGACACGATCCTGGC
>JBBSQO010000030.1:0-10549 GCA_038244025.1 Propionibacteriales bacterium | reverse complement strand
GGGTAGGCATGCACGTTCTGCCGGTAGGAAGCCACCACGACCAGCATCACCAGCGCGACCAGTAGGGCGATCTTCCAGGAGAAGGCATAACCGGCCAGCCCGGCCAGCGACAGGGTCAGCAGGATCTCGTCGGGCGCGTACGCCACCGAGCTGAGTGCGTCCGAGGCGAACACTGGAAGCGCAATTCGCTTCGGGAGGAGAGTCTCCCCCAACTGGGTGCTGCGGAGCTTGCGGCCAACGATCAGGCGCTTGCCCACATCGGACAGAGTCACGTCCTCTGACTCTAGGCCATCCGGGCCGGGCCGCAAACCAGCCGCGCTGCGAACCGCCGGGCCGACAAATGCGGTAGCGTCGCAACTGGTCAGCACCCGCCTGGTGTCTGGCCTTCACCAGACGTACGAGGAGTCAGTAGCTGTGCACATCGTGATCATGGGTTGCGGTCGTGTCGGGTCCCGGTTGGCCCTCAGCCTGGAGAAGCGCGGCCACACGGTCGCCATCATCGACGTCAACGTCGATGCCTTCCGTCGCCTCGGCCCTGACTTTACCGGTCAGACGATCAAGGGAGTCGGCTTCGACCGCGAGGTGCTCAACCAGGCCGAGATCAGTGAGGCGGAGGGTTTCGCCGCCGTCTCCAGCGGGGACAACTCCAACATCCTCTCGGCCCGGGTGGTCCGGGAGACCTTCGGCGTGGAGAACGTGGTGGCCCGGATCTATGATCCGGGCCGGGCCGAGGTCTATGAGCGGCTCGGCATCCCGACGGTCGCCACCGTACGCTGGACGGCAGACCAGATCATCCGGCGCTTGTTACCGGCCGGCTCGGAGCCGCAATGGCGCGATCCGTCCGGCAGCGTCCGGCTGCTCGAGGTGCATGCCGACCGGTCCTGGGTTGGTAAGCCGATCGGGCTGATGGAGGACCAGACAGGTGCCCGGGTCCCGTTCCTGCTGCGGCTCGGCCAGGGCATCGTGCCCAACCGCAAGACGATCTTCCAGGACGGCGACCTGGTGTATGCCGCCGTTGAGGACGCGCGGCTGGCCGACGTCGAGACAGTCCTCGGTTCGAAACCGAAGCCGGCTTGATCATGTCGCCAGCCACCGTTCGGCATCTGCACGTTGATCACCCAGATCTAAGGAACAATCCATGAGAGTCGCCATCGCCGGAGCCGGAAATGTCGGTCGCTCCATTGCCGCGGAGCTGATCGAGAGTGGTCACCACGTGTTGTTGATCGACCGGGATGCGCGGGCCATCAAGACCGAGAGCCTTCCGCAGGCGGACTGGCTGCTGGCCGACGCCTGCGAGCTCTCCTCGCTGGAGGAGGCCGGCATCGACTCCTGCGACGTGGCCATTGCCGCGACCGGCGATGACAAGGTCAACCTGGTGCACTCCCTGCTGGCCAAGACCGAGTTCGGTGTGCCGCGTACGGTCGGCCGGGTCAACCACCCGAAGAACGAGTGGCTGTTCAATGAGGTTTGGGGCGTCGACGTCGCGGTGTCGACGCCTCGGTTGATGTCCGCGCTGGTTGAGGAGGCCGTCAGCGTCGGCGACTTGGTCCGGCTCTTCACCTTCCAGCAGGGTGCGGTGAACCTGGTCGAGATGACCTTGCCGACCGAGAGCCCGGCAGTGGGCCGGCGGATCGGCGACCTGAAGTGGCCCGGTGATGTCGTGCTGGTGACGGTGGTCCGCGATCGGCACGCCTCAGCCCCCGACCGGGACGGTGCACTGGAGGCCGGCGATGAGCTCTTGTTCGTCACCGCGCAAGATTATGAGCGCGAGCTGGCCGACATGTTGTCCCCCCGCGGGCACGACCCGGAGATCGTCAACGCGACCTGAACTGGCCACCTGCGGACGAACTCATCGGGCACGTCAGAACTCTGGAGGCGACAGTTCGGAGTTGAATCCCCGCAAAACTGCATTCCAGTAAAGGATCGAGGCCCTGCCCGGCCCGTTATCGGCGACTGTCAGGAGTTTCCGCGGTGAGCAAGCCACATATGAATCTCTGGGCTTGGGTCCCCGCCCGTCTCAGGTGCGGCCCGCCTCGGGCAGCCCTCAGGCTTGCGGCGTCGGCAATAGCTCATAGCGCGGGTTGTAGAGCACCCTGCGCCCCTCGTGGCAGCTGATTCGCCCGGTGATCCGGACCGAACGGCCAGCCTCGATACCCGGGATCTGCCGGCGTCCCATCCAGACCAGGGTGACGATTCCGGAACCGTCGCGCAGCTCCACCTCCAGCGACGGGCTTCCGCTGCGCGGCTGGATGCTCACCGTGGCGATGGTGCCGCTGAGGACGACCTTCTCCCGGTCCGCACAGCTCTCGATCGGCACCGCACCGACCTCTTTTGCCTCTCGTTGGAGCTCTTCCGACTCCAGCTCGGCACTCGACAGTGCCAGCCGCCGCCAGGTGCGGGAAAAGATATTTCCCTGACCGGCTGGGTTCTTGCCATCAGACTCAGTCATGACGCCTCCCCTCCTGGGTCCACCTCACTCATCGTCATCATGGGCTCATCGTCATCATGGGCTAATCGTCCGCCGCGGCGGCGACAACGCCCTCCGGCAAGGTCAACGGTAACAAGTCGCCGGGGACCTTGGCCGCCTCGCCCCGGCGCACGATGATCTTGCGAAACGAGTCCAGCCACTGGGCCACCGGCGGCTCCAGTCCGTCGACCACTGCCGCTTGCCCGTAGATCACCCCGCGCAATAACCACCGAGGGCCTTGTGCCACCCACATCCTGCTCGGCTGGTAGCCCTGCTCGCCATCCGGGGTGGTGACCGGCAACAGCCGCCGCAGCTCGGTACCGTACGGTCCCTCCGCCAGGGTGGCCGACCCTCCGGCCTCCTCCGCCGACTGCATAATGTCGCCACGCAGCTCGGCCCAGTACCCGCCGCTGCGGGGAGCAGCGAAAACTGCCACCTCCAGGGCTGAGTCTTCCTTGATCATTATTGCCGAGGCGATCTGCTGGGTTTCCTCGGCCACCTGGAGCCGGAGCTCCATCTCCTCGAAACCGGTCAGGATCAGGCTGCCAAGGTCGATCCGTCTTGCTACCACGTCCTCGTCCTCTTTTTCCAACTCCACCTCGGAGATGTCGAAGGGTCCGGACTCGCGCCATTCCTGATCATCGAGGGCATCCCAGTCCACCTGGTCCGACGGCTCGGGTCCCTCGGATGTCTGGGGCACCTCACGCAAGTCAGTTCCGTCGAGTGGCTCAGGCTGAAGCGACTCCTCCCCGGGGGCCCCGTCGGTGCCTGTAGCTTCAGTGCCAGCATCGTCGCCATCAGTGGCTGCCTCGTCGGCCGTTAGAGCCGCGTCCTGCCCCGCCCCACTGGCTTGGTTCTTGCCCCTGCGGAAGATCATCTGTGCTCCCGTCCCTCCATTGCTGAGTCTGACTCCGGACTGGACCAACTGCCGATCCCGCCGGTTGAACCGTACCCGTCCGCGCCGCGTTCGGACCCGGGCAACTCAGTCACCGGTGAAAACTCAGCGTGGGTGACCCGCTGGATGATCAGCTGGGCGATCCGGTCACCGCGATTAATCGAGACGGCGGTGGCTGTATCGGTGTTGACCAGGCACACCGTGATCTCGCCCCGGTAGCCAGCATCGACCGTGCCGGGCGCGTTGACGATACTGATGCCGTGCCGGGCAGCCAAACCGGACCGCGGATGGACGAAGCCGGCGTACCCATCCGGCAGCGCAATGGCGACCCCGGTGGGGATCAGCCGCCGCTCACCCGGCTGCAGGATGCAGCCCTCGGCGGCGCACAGGTCGGCACCGGCATCGTGCGCCCGGGCATATCGGGGCAACTCGAGGCCGGGATCGAGCTGCTGCAGCAGCACCCGTACGCCATCGCTGGTCACACCGGCCAGCCTAGTCGCTGTCAGGCTTCACCGGCGCGACTCTGGCTCCTTTCCGGCCCCGTCGGATGGTCCCTGAGTGAGAGCCTTGGCCAGCCGCTTCGGATGTCTGCTGGTGATCAGCCAGTACGGGTGCGGGTCGGCAGCGTCCTGCACCAACACCTGGACCGATCCGTGCAGGTACGGGCGGACGGCCAGCCAGGCCCGTACGTCAGCCTCCGGGCCGATTCGGACCTTGGTCTGCTCGGCGTCCAGTGAGGTGGCTTCGCCGAGATATTGCCACTCCAGCACCGACCGGCCCACCCGGAGCCCGTAGGCATCGACCACCACCGCCACTCCCCCGTACCCGATGAACACCGTGGCCGAGACCGCGATGGTGACCAGGCCGCAGATGAGGCCCGGCCACAGCCCAAGATAGAAGCCCACGGAGACCGCCACCGAGAGGGCGAACAGGATCGCCAGCACCCACCACAACCAGGGCACCTGGAGCCGTTCGTGATAGCGCACCGAGTCAATCTACGGTGTGCCCGGATGCGGTGCACACCGGCGCTGCAGCGGGGTTGGGCATAGGATGGTTGGCCAGTACATCCGCGGACGATCGATGCAAACTACGCGATCAAAGGAGGCCGGTTCAGTGAGACCCTCGGAGAAAATGGTCTGGAAGATCTACATCGGTGTGCTGGGCGCGGTCACCACGATCGCCGCCCAGAAGATTGCCAAGGCCGGCTGGAAGGCAGCGACCGGCGATGAGCCGCCATCGGCCACCGATCCAAACATCCCCTTCCGGTGGGCGGCGAGCTGGGCGCTGGCCAGCGGTATCGGTATTGGGGTCACCCAGCTGCTGACCAGGCGGATGGCGGCCAGGCACTGGTCCAAGGCGATGGGCCATGATGCCCCGGGGATCCCCGGCCTGAAGGTGAAGGTCTAGCATCGGCCCCCCAGCAGGCTCGATCGCTAGCAAACGACCCTGAATTTGCGCATTCCATGGGCGTTTTGCTAGCGAACCACTGCGATCGAGATCTGCCTCAGCCGGCGCAGTCGAAGCAGTACAGCTGACCGTTCTTCTCCTCTGCCACCTGGCTACGGTGGCGCACCAGGAAGCACCCGGCGCAGGTGAACTCGTCCTGCTGACGCGGGAGGACCCGTACTGTCAGCTCTTCATGCGACAGGTCGGCACCCGGCAGCTCAAACGACTCAGCCGCATCGGCCTCGTCCTCATCAACCTTGCCGGAGTTCTTGTCATTGCGCCGCGTCTTGAGCTCCTCGATACTGTCTTCGCTGAGCTCGTCATCTGTCTTGCGCGGAGCGTCATAATCAGTCGCCATTGTTTCCTTCCAATGCTGCGGAGCCCATGGTGGGCGGCGTATCTCTGTCAAGCGTGAGTCAGAGTTTCGATGCGCATGCTTACCACATCTGTCAAGGACGGGGCATCGTGCCCCTTACAACGTCTCGGGGCGGACAAAATTCCCATCGCCCGCGTGCAGCTGCAAAAAGGCCAGCACGGTCTCGTACCAGACGATGGCGTGCTGCGGCGAGAGCACCCAGTGGTTCTCGTCCGGGAAGTACAAGAACTTGTGCGGCAGCTCCTCTGGCGGCCCGTCATGGGCGGAGACCAGCGCCCACCACAGGGCCAGCCCCTCCGAGATCGGCACCCGGTAGTCCTTGTCGCCATGGATCACCAGCATCGGGGTGCTGATCTGGTCCGCTGACCGGTGCGGCGAGTGCTCGGCCTGCATGTCCGGTGTCATCTCGCGGGCCCAGAACCAGGCCGCGTCGGTGGTGGGGCCGAACGACTCCAGGTTCCACAGGCTGGCATGGCTGACGATCGCCGCGAACCGGTCGGTGTGCCCGGCAACCCAGTTGGCCATGTAGCCGCCGAACGAGCCGCCCATGGCCACCGTCGAAGTACTGTCGATGTCGGTACGGTCCTCGATGGCGTCGGTGATGGCCATCAGGTCGGTGTACGGTTCGGCGCCCCAGCGGCCCCAGCCGCGCTGGACAAAGTCTCGGCCGTATCCGGTGGACAGTGCCGGGTCCGGCAGCAGGACGGCGTAACCGCGGGAGACCAAAAGCCACGGACACCAGCGCCATGACCAAGAGTTCCACGAGCTCAGCGGCCCGCCATGGATCCACAGGGCCAGCGGCGCCGGCTGCTCCGCACTGGCACCGTCTGGTAACAGCAGGTAGCCGCGCACCCGGGTGCCGTCGGAAGCGCCTGCCTCGACGTCTTCCAGCCGGCCGGGCAGGTCGGGGTAGTCGGCCGGCGCCGCCAGCTCGGCGCAGGTGCCCCTAGCACTGCTGATCGCGACGATGCTGCCCGGATCGGTGTAGGAGGTGCGGACCGCGTACAGGGTGGCGCCATCGGCGGACAACAGCACCGAGGAGAAGGTGCCCTCCTCGGTCAGCCGGCGGCGCTCACCGGTGGCGATGTCGACGGCATAGATCGGCCCATGGCCATTTTCGTCCAGCTGGACATAAAGCGTCGAGCTGTCCGGGGAGAAGGCGATCGGTTGGGCCCAGACATCCCACTCCTCGGCGAGCAGGCGACCCTCAAAGGTCTGGGCGTCGATCAGCCACAGCTTCTGGTCTGGGGCATCCTCGGGTGTCGAAGGATATTCGCGGATGCAGGCAATCAGCGACCCGTCGTCGGAGATCACCGCGCCAGCAAACTCGTCCGTCTCGTCGGCAGCGATGATCGTCCGCTCACCGGTGGCGGTGTCGATGGAGGCCACCGAGGTGACCATCTCACCGCCGCCGCGCGGCTGCTGCCAGTCGACCAGCAACCGGGTGCCGTCCCGGCTCATCTCGATGGAGTCGCCGATGGCCCGCCCGACATCCCCGGTCAGGTCGCGGAAGTCGGCGACGGTCGGCTGGATATCGCCGGTCTCCTTGGTGGTCGCCGCCAGGTCGGTCGCCATCAGCCGGGTGCACTCCGGCCCAAGATCGTGATCCCAGAACCGGACCGGGTAGCCCTCGTGCAGGATGGCACTGATCTTCTTCTTCTTCCGCAGCGCCCGCTTCTTGGCGTCAGCCTGCTCATCGGTGACCCCGGCGTGGACCGGGGCGGCGAAGATCACCTGGTCGGCATCCCGGGCCGCGACGATGCCGTCCCAGCCGCCGTCACGGCGAGCCAGCGGGTAGGCTTCGCCACCATCTGCTGGCAGGCACCAGATGACGCCCGCGTCGTCTGCATCCTCATCCTCGACCGGAGGTGCTGGCCGCTTTGAGGTGAACAGCAGCGTGCCATCCCGCAGAAACGCGGCGGCCGTCTCGCCCTCGACCGAGCGGGTGAAGCGGCGTGCGGGGCGCTGTCCGGTCGGGTCGACCTTCCACAGCGCTGAGGTGTAGCTGGTCTTCTTGGCATCCAGCGAGGACACTGCGACGAGCAGGGTGTTGCCGTCGGGAGATAACGTCAGCCCGCCGAGCCGCGGGGTGGCGACAAAGGCGCGCAGATCCTCCCATGGGGATCCAAGCGGAGCCGCTGCCTCGGGGCTGCCAGTTTTCTCCGCCTGGTCGAGGCCGGACAAGTCCACCCCCTGTTCAGCTGCTCGTCTCTCGCTCTCCTCAGCTGCTCGTCCCTCGCGGGTGTCGTCGAATCGCAACATCATGGGCTCCTGAGTCTTCTTTGCGTGATGAGTGGCGCGGAGAACTATGCCAGTAGGCCCGTTGAACCTGGTTATGCGGGTCGAGCCCTCATCTCCACGCCTGCAGAGACCTCATTTTCCCCGCATCGACGTGGGCACCCGCAAAACTGCATGCCAGTCGCCGATTTTCTGCTCTCAGAGTCTCGTTGCCTGCACTGGCAGGAGTTATTGGGTTGGAGTGCGGAAGATTCGCCGAGGCGTTGACCGGTCAGGAGCCGATCGGTTTCACCTGGATCGTCATTCTTGCCTTCCTGCGGTTGAGCACCAGTCAGGTGACCTTTCCCAGTCCGTTCCGCATCGACACCGCTACCGAGGTGGTCGACGGCTGGTTGGCGGAGCCGAACGCGGTTGTGCTGGAACCGCGCCAGGGGCATCTCTCTTGGGTGCGAGAGCTGCTGGCCGCAACCGGCTCTGGGGGCAATCATCGAGCACACAGGGCTGGCCGGCCCGGTTCCTGCAGGTTCGGGCAGCAGTTCGCCGGACACCGATAGTGGCCGACCGTGCCGCCGGGTATCACCGGCTGCTCGGGGAAGCTTGTCTCCGCTCCCGCCTCGGCCCGCTCGACCTGGGCCCGTTCAATCGCCAGATCCACCAACGCCGAGACGAAGGCCGGATGGGTGCCTGCGGTGGCGGCCCGGGCAAAGCCGAGGCCCAGCCGCTTTGCGGTCTCGGCGGCCTCGGTATCCAGGTCATAGCCGACCTCCATGTGATCGGAGATGAACCCGATCGGCACCAGCACCACTGCCTCGGTGCCTGCCGCCGCCAGCGTCTCGAGCTGGTCATTCACATCCGGCTCGAGCCACGGCTGTGCTGGTGAGCCCGAGCGCGAGCAGTAGACGAGCTGGTGGGCATGGTCGGCCCCGGTGCGCTCATTGACCTGGCGGGACACCTCGGCGGCCACCGCCTGGTGCCACGCGACGTACGACCCTCCCGGACCCCGACCCGCTGCCGGCCCAGGCCCGGAGGTCTCGGCCATCGGGGTCGGGATCGAATGGGTGACAAAGAGCAGCGGCGCTTTGTGGGCTTGACCTCCCAGGCTGTCCAGAGCCGCCAGGGTGGCATCCACCGAGGCAGTCACGAATCCCGGATGGTTGGCGTAGTGGCGCAGCCGGTCCACCACGAGCTCGGCACCTCGCTCGGTGATCGGTCGGGCGGCGTCGGACAGGTTCTCCCGGTACTGCCGGCAGGAGGAATAGGACGGATAGGCACTGGTCATGATGGCCAGCACCCGGCGATGCCCGTCAGCGTGCAGCTGCTCAACCACCTCGGCCAGGTAGGGATCCCAGTTGCGGTTGCCCCAATAGACTTCCACGTCGATGTCTCGGGAACCCAATTCAGTTCGCAGCGCCGCCAACAGCATGCGACACTGATCGTTGATGGGGCTCTTGCCCCCGAACAGGTAGTAGTGCTCCCCCACCTGGACCAGCCGGTCGCGAGGAAGACCCCGTCCCTGCGTCACGTTTTCCAGGAAGGGAACCACATCAGCCGGTTTTTCCGGACCGCCGAACGACACCAGCAGCAGGGCATCGTAGGGCGACACAGCTGTCGCCGGCGGGAAATCAGCTGATCTGGTAACACTCATGGGTTGATCTTTTCAGATGGAGTTTCGAGACAGTAGGGAGCGTGGCGTTGTCAGCCGGGTTTGGCGCCTATCGGATGGTCTTGGCCGACCGCGATGCGCGGGCGTTCTCGTTCGCCGGTCTGGTGGCGCGGATGCCGTTGTCGATGACCGGGCTTGGCATCGTGCTGCTGATCTCCATCACCACCAACTCGTTTGGCCGGGCCGGCCTGGTGGCCGCGGTGATGACCATCACCACGGCGCTGACCGCACCGTGGTGGGGACGGCTCACCGACCGGGTTGGCCAGTCCCGGGTGCTGGTCATCACGGCCGCGACCTTCAGCATCAGCCTGTCTTTGTTGATCATGACGGTGGAGCTTGGGTTGCCGTTGGCCAGCACCGTGGCGGCTGCCGTCGGTGTCGGCCTAGGATTCCCGACCGCCGGCAACTGCGTACGGGCCCGGTGGGCGCATCGCTTCGGACGCGGCCCCCGGTTGGACACCGCCTATGCGGTTGAGGCCGTCCTCGATGAGGTGATCTTCATCGTCGGTCCGGTGGTCGCCACCTTCCTCGCGACCTCCCTGAACCCGGCCCTCGGCCTGGTCGCCGCGCTGGTGCTCGGGCTGGGCGGCGCGCTGGCTCTGGCCTCCCAGCGAGGCACCCAGCCACCGACCCGGCCAGGTAGCAGTGCCGGCGCGCCCCCACAACAGCCGCTGCGGATGTCGTTGCTGGTGCCGATCGTGATTGCCTGCATGGGGCTGGGTGCCATGTTCGGCGGCATGGAGGTGGTGATCGTCGCCTTCGCCAAGCATGCCGGCATCCTGCCGATGGCCGGCTTCCTCGCCATGGCCTGGGCCGTTGGCTCCCTAGTGGCCGGTCTGATCACCGGAACCATTGAATGGCAGGCAACCCCGGCCACCCGTTTCCGGGTCGGCGCGGTGGTGTTGGCCTGCTCGGTGCTGCCGCTGCCGTTCGTCAGCAACCCGTGGCTGGTGTCCGGCCTGCTGATCCTGAGTGGGCTGGCCATCGCGCCCACCCTGATCGCCTCGGTGGCGGTGACCGAGTCCTCGGTGCACTTCTCCCGGCTGACCGAGGCGCTCAGCTGGACCTCCACCGGGATGGCCGGCGGAGTTGCGCTCGGTGCCGCCGGGCTCGGCCAGATCATCGACCACTGGGGCGCCCAAGCCGGTTTCTGGGGTGTGGTGGCGGCGGGCGGCTGCCTGATTCTGGCCGCCTTGGCGGTGCGGACGTCCAGCGATCGAGTGCCGGAGCCCGTGGTGACTGGCTGAGCGTCCTGGTTGCATCCGGTTGCACTCAGCGCAAGTTTCTGAGAGCGGCAGATGCGCATTTCGTTTCTCTCACCCCGTGGGGTTGCTTGTGGACCTGGCTTCTTCATGGCATGGTCATCATGACCCCGGTCATCATCCATGATGACCAGAATCGCTCCTTCGGAGGCACACCATGGGAATTGGCGTTGGCGTTGTCCTGCTCGTCATCGGCGCTATC
>JBBSQO010000029.1:0-10642 GCA_038244025.1 Propionibacteriales bacterium | reverse complement strand
CGGTGGGAAACCACAGCGATTACCCCCATTGTGGACATTTCACCGCGGTTTTGTTCCCCCCCCCAACCTCGCCCCCCCCGCCACGAACGCCCCCGCCCCCGGCGGGCCCGGGGGACTTTCGTCACGAGGCGGCAAGGTTTGGGGGGAGAGTCAGCGCCACAGGGTGGAGATGCCGAAGGCGGCGGCCATCCCGCCCATCCCGATCAGGATGTTCCAGTTTCCCAGGGCAGCCATGAACGGGATGTCCGGACCAGCGATGTAGTACGTCACCAACCAGGCAACGCCGAGCAGGCCGACGGTAATGAACGTGGCCGGCACCCAGCGCCGACTGCCAGGTGCCTTGACCTGGGAAGCCTTGGCCTCGGCAGCACTGCGCTGCTTCTTCTTGGCTGCGGCAGACTTGCGAATTTTTGACTCGGGCAACTCAACACTCCTTGGGTTCTTAGGTAGCGTAGTCATGACAGACCAAATGTGCACCTTGCCCATCGGCTCAGGCTGCACCCTTCACGCTTCTGAGGAGTACGGGTTTGGCCCGAGAAGGCGCCCCAGGTTGGCTGCAGCGGAGCCTCGCTGCGCTGCGACGCGCTCGGGACCGCCAGCGGAGGCGCAACGCCAACCGACGTCCGGTCCTGCGGTTGCTCACCATGGCAGTCTGCGCCCTTGCCGGTGGGATGGTCATCGTCAGCGCGGTCAACGCCCGTGGTACCGATCTGCGGCCCTCCCGGGACACCGACCTGATCAGCCTGGTGCACAGCCAGTCGCGTCGCAATGCCGAGCTGACTCAGCAGATCACCAAGCTTCGCCAGCAGGTCGATGCTTTGACAGCCGGCGAGAACAGGTCCTTTCCGGACCTCAGGGACGACCTCGAGGAGAGCGCCTTGCGGGCCGGCATGACCGCTGTCAAGGGCCCCGCGGTCAGCGTGACACTTGAGGATGCGCCCGCAACCGTGGCCGTTGACGGGGTTGATGAGGATCTGCTCGTCGTCCATCAGCAGGACATCCAGGCCGTCGTCAATGCCTTGTGGCTGGGTGGTGCGGAGGCAATGACCATCCAGGACCAGCGGGTGGTATCGACCACCGGAATCAAGTGTGTCGGTAACACGGTCGTGTTGCATGGCATCCCGTACGCGCCGCCCTACGTGATCAAGGCCATTGGCGATCCGGGGCAGCTCACCGCGGCATTGGCCTCCTCGAAATACATCCAGATCTACCAGCAGTACGTTGATGCGTACGGCCTCGGCTTCAAGGAGCAGCAGGAGCAGGACGTGGAGTTACCGGGCTATCGCGGATCTTTGGACCTGCAGTACGCCAAGGCGGCCAGCCACTCCGGATCGTCTCCCTCTCCGAGCCGGCCCCGCTGATTTTTGCTGCCGCGCGACAATGTCTGTCATGCCGGACTCTTGTCACGCTGCGGACCCTGCCGCCTCAACTGCGGCCCCTGCCGCCCCAACTGCGGCCCCGCGCATCCTGGTGGTCGACAACTACGACTCCTTTGTCTACAACCTGGTCCAGTACCTGGCCCAGATCGGTGCGACGGTGGAGGTCTGGCGCAACGACGACGTACGGTTCTCCGACCCGGAGTGGGCGACCGACTTTGACGGGGTGCTGCTGTCGCCGGGACCGGGCACACCGGAGGAAGCCGGAGTCTGTGTCGAGCTGGTGCGATCCCACGGCGGCCACCTTCCCATCTTCGGGGTCTGTCTCGGGCTGCAGGCCATCGCGGTCGCCTATGGCGGCGTGGTGGGCCGGGCCGCCGAGCTGATGCATGGCAAGACGTCGCTGATCGAACACCAGGGGCTGGGGGTCCTCGCCGGGCTTCCGTCACCGTTCACGGCGACCCGGTATCACTCGCTGGCGATCCAGCAGGACACGCTGCCGGAGGTACTGGTGCCCACGGCTACCACGCAGAACGGGGTCATCATGGCCGTCCGACACCGCGATCTGGCAGTGGAGGCGGTCCAGTTCCACCCCGAGTCGGTGCTCACCGAAGGCGGCTATCAGATGCTGGCCAACTGGCTGGCCGTCTGCGGGGACCGGGGTGCCCCGGCACGGGCGGCAGAGTTCCGGCCGCTGCTGGCCGCCCCATCGGAACCGGCACGCTGAGCCCGGTGGCTAGCGCACCCCGCGAGGGCGGAACTGGACACTGATCCTCGGGCCAAGTGAGCGGGTCGACTTGGGGATGCAGTGCTCCCAGGTGCGCTGGCAGCTGCCGCCCATCACGATCAGGTCGCCGTGGCCGAGCGGATGCCTGATGGACTCGCCGCCGCCGCGGGGACGCAGCAGCAGCATCCTCGGGGAGCCGAGGGACAAGATGGCCACCATGGTGTCCTCCTTCCGGCCGCGGCCGATCGTGTCACCGTGCCAGGCCACCGAGTCGTGACCGTCCCGATACAGACACAGGCCCGCGGTGGAGAAGTTCTCACCCAGCTCGGCGGCGTAGTGGTCATTGAGCATGGCTCGGGCCTCGGCCAGAATCGGGTGCGGTAACCGATCGCCTTCACCGTAGAAACAGAGCATCCGTGGCACGTCCACGATCCGGTCGTACATCTGGCGACGCTCGGCATACCACGGCACGACTCGCTGAAGCTCATCAAACACCTCATCCGCGCCGGTTAGCCAGCCAGGCAGCAGGTCGACCCAGGCGCCCCGACTGAGCGGTGTCCGCTCGACAGCCCCGCCCAGCGGCATGAGGGTGGTCTCGTCGGCAAGATCCAGCAGGGATCCCTGGAGTGCTCTCATCATAGTGCGAGGATAGCACTCTATTCAAACAAGTGTTCGAGTACGACTTTAACGGGCTTTACCGCGGGTCGCTCAGACGGCCTCGGGGCCGATCAGCCGGTTGGTGTGTCGCTCGATGTCGCCGAAGCCGACGGCGTCTTCGAGGGCGTCTTCGAAGGAGCCTTCGAAGGAGCCTTCGAGGGAGTATTCGAGGGGGGCGACGGAGTGGGGGAGGAGGCCTCCTGCTGCTTCTTCGCCAGCGTGACGGTGATCTTGCTGTCCCGGTCGACCTTGGTGAAGGGCTCCGGATCCTGGGCGATGACGGTGCCCTCCGGGTTACTGCTCTCCTTTTCCTTGAAGTTGATCTTGGTGAAGCCCTTGTCATTCGCCGAAGCCTGAACCAGTTCCTTGGTCAGGCCGTTCCAGTTGGGGATCTCGGACTTACCTGTTGCATAGCGGAGCGTGATCGCCGTATCCAGGCTGACCGTGGAACCTTCAGCCGGACTGACACCGGTGACCTCGTCCTGCTGGGCATCCTTGGGCTCGTTCGGATCTACCTCGGCGGAAATGTCGGTGAATCCCACCACCTTGAGCTGCGTCTCGACATCCTGCCGGGACTCCCCCGTCAGGCCCTTCGGGATGGTGGCCTGCTTCGGCCCGACATTGACCTCGATGGTGACGGTGGAGTTCGGGTCCACCATGGTGTTCTCGGTCGGAGCCTGATTGATCACCTCCCCGACCGAGCCATCCTCCTTGCCGCGGAAATCCTTCACCTTGACGGCGAGGTTGATGTTCTTGAGCTGGTTCGTTGCCTGCTCCTTGGTGTTGCCCACCACATTCGGCACCGTGACCTGGGCCACCGGCGCTTGCCTGGGCTGCTGGTTCAGGAACCGGTAGCCCCCGTAGGCCAGACCGCCGAGCAGTGCCAAGACCAGCACCGTGACCAGGATGCCGCGGCCGATATGCCGCGCCGGTCCCGCCTCCTCCGGTTCCGCCGCGCTAGCCGCCGAGGCGACCGGCGGGTTCGCTGCGGGTGCTGGAACGACGCGGGTCACCGTTGGTGCCGGTTCTGGTTCCACGAGCGGTGGCACCACCGCGGTGACCTGTTGACCGGCCAGCAGCCGGGCAATGTCGTTCTTCATCTCCCGGGCGTTCTGATAACGGTCGGCGGGGTCCTTGGCCAGCGCCTTGAGGGTGATCGCGTCGATTTGTGGAGTGATCATCGGATCGAGCTCGCTGGGCGGCACTGGCATCTCACGCACGTGCTGGTAGGCGACGCTGACCGGTGACTCCCCGGTGAAGGGCGGCCGGCCGACCAGCAGCTCGTACAACAGGCAACCGGCTGAGTAGATGTCACTGCGGTTGTCGACGGTCTCACCGCGGGCCTGCTCCGGGGAGAGATACTGTGCGGTCCCAATGACGGCAGCGGTCTGGGTCATGGTCGCCGAGGTGTCGGCCACGGCGCGGGCAATGCCAAAATCCATCACCTTGACATCCCCGGCTGGGGTGAGCATCACATTGGCCGGCTTGATGTCGCGATGAACGATGCCGGCCTTGTGGCTGTAACCCAGCGCGTCGAGAACCCCCTGGGTCAGCTCGAGTGCCCGCTCGGGCAGGATCTTGCGGCCATCGCGCAACACGTCACGCAGGGTCTGTCCCTCGACCAGCTCCATCACGATGTACGGCACCGAGGCGCCGGTCACCGGATCGGGCTCCTCGCCGGTGTCGTAGACCGCGACAATGGTCGGGTGGTTCAGTCCGGCTGCGCTTTGGGCCTCTCGGCGGAAGCGGGCCTGAAAGGTTGGGTCGGTGGCCAGGTCGGACCGCAGCTGCTTGACGGCAACCGGACGACCGAGCCGGGTGTCGATGGCACGGCGAACCTCGGCCATGCCTCCGCGACCCAGTGTCTCGCCGAGCTGGTAGCGATTCCCTACCAGGATCGGTTCGGCTGTCATCGGTCTCTTCCTTTCACTACCCCGCCGTGCGGAGAAATCATCCTTGCCCCGCGTGGTGGAGATTCACTGGCCCCGAGGAGAACGCCTAGCTCAGTCGTTTGGTTCACAGCTCGGTTCACAACACCGCCTCCATCACCGCTTTGGCGATCGGTGCCGCAAGCCGTCCGCCGGCGATGTCGTTACGTGGGATGTTCGCGTCCTCGATCATCACCGCGACGGCGACCTGCGGGTTGTCACCACCGGCAAATGAGGTGAACCACGCGTACGGGGGACGGGCCGGGTCAGACTGGGCGGTACCCGTCTTGCCGCCGACCCTGACCCCGGAGATCTGCGCATTACGACCGGTGCCGCTCTCCACCACATGGACCATCATGTCCTGCAGCTGCTTCGCATGGTCGGGGCTCATCGGCTCGGACAGCTTCCTCGGCTTATGTGTGCTGATCGCTCGCAGCCCCTGGTCGCGGACCGTGCCGACGATGAAGGGGTCCATCAGCACACCGTCGTTGGCAATCGCGGCCGAGACCATGGCCATCTGCAGGGGGGTGGCTGCCACATCGTACTGGCCGATGGCGCTCAAGGCGGTCTGGGCCGGGTCGGGATCATCGGGGAACCGGCTGGCCACCCCGTTCAGGTCACTCAGGTGGCGGCTGTCGAAGCCGAACATGTCCGCCTGGCTGCGCAGCGCATCCGCGCCGAGCTTGATGCCGAGGTTGGCAAAGGCGGTATTGCAGGACACCTTGAGCGCCTGATCCAAGGTGATCTTGGTGCCGCCGCAGCTGCCCTCGTTGCCCAGATAGGTGTTCGTGGTGGGCAACCTGAGCCGGGCGGGTGCATCGATCTTGGAGTCCGGTTTCATGCCGGCCGCAAGCGCCGCGGCCGCGGTAACCATCTTGAACGTCGACCCCGGTGGGTAGACCTCGCGTACGGCCCGGTTCGCCATCGGACGGTCCTTGTCCTTCGCCAGCTGCTGATAGGCCTTGTCGGCGACCGCGACATCGTGGCTGGCGATCTTGTTCGGGTCATAGCTGGGGCTGGTCACCAGGGCCAGGATGGCTCCGGTCTGCGGGTCAATGGCGACGACGGCCCCCTTGCGGTCCCCCAGCGCCCGGGCGGCCGCCTGCTGTGCCTGCACGTTGATGGTCGTCTCCACACTGGCCCCCTTGGGGGTCTTTGCGGTGACCAGGTCGATGATGCGCCGGACGAAGAGTGCGTCATCGGTGCCGGCCAGCTCGGTGTTGTAGGACGCTTCCAGTCCCGAGCGGGCATGGTCATAGGAATAGAACCCGGTGATCGGCGCGTACAGCTTGCCGTGCGGATATTGACGGAGGAACTTGAACTGGTCATCGACTGGCTTGGTGGTGGCCAGCTCGGTGTTTCCGGCCAGGATGGCGCCGCGGTCCTGGGCAAATTCGGCGTCCCGGACCCGGCGGTTCTGCGGCTGGGCATTCAGCGAGTTCTGCCTGAAGACCATGGTGAAGGTCCCGTTGGCCAGCAACAGCCCGAACATGATCATGACGACGACGGCGATGCGTCGGATCGGGCGATTCATCCAGCCCTCCGGATCAGCTGGGTGTCCTCGATGTCGCTGGAGACCTCGGATGTGGTCGCGACCGGTTTGCGGACGTGGTGGGAGATCAGCAACAACAAGGCGGCAATCACCCAGTTCGCGATCATGGACGAGCCGCCCTGGGACATGAACGGCGTGGTCAGCCCGGTCAGCGGCAGCAGCCGGGTCACACCGCCGATGATGGCGAAGACCTGCAGGGTGAAGGCGAAGGAGAGGCCGGCTGCCAGCAGCTTGCCGAACGGCTCGCGCGAGGCAAGCGCAGTGCGCAGACCGCGGGCCACGAACAGGCCGTAAATCATGATCACGGCCAGCAGCCCGGTAATGCCCAGCTCCTCACCGATGGCCGCCGCAATGAAGTCGCTCTTGGCCAGCGGGGTCAGACCGGGCCGTCCCTCACCGAGGCCGGTACCCAGCAGCCCGCCCCAGGCAAGACCGAACTGGGCGTTGATGATCTGCAGGTTGCGGTCAAAGTTGTCGAACGGGTGCAGCCAGGCGCCGACCCGTACCCGGACGTGGCCGAACAGCAGATAGCCGAGGTAGGCGCCGGCGGCAAACATGATGGTTCCGATCAGCGCCCAGCCGGGACGTTCGGTGGCGGCATAAAGCATCATCACGAACAGGCCGAAGAACAACAGCGAGGTACCGAGGTCCTTCTGGAAGATCAGTACGGCCAGGCTCGCCACCCAGACCAGCAGGATCGGACCGAGGTCGCGGGCCCGTGGCAGGTCGAGCCCGGCGAACCGCCAGCCGGCCAGTGCCAGCACATCGCGCTTTTCCACCAGATAGGAGGCGAAGGCGATGGCGAGAAGGATCTTGGCAATCTCGGCGGGCTGGAAGCTGAACCCGACCAGCCGGATCCAGATCCGCGATCCCTGGATCTCGACCCCCAGGCCGGGCACCAGCGGCAGCATCAACAAGATCATGCCGAGCAGTCCGAGAGTGTAGGTGAATCCCTGCAGTCGACGATGATCACGAAGCAGGACGGTCACCGCGACGAACAAGGCGATACCGAGTGCGGTCCACATCATCTGCTGCGTCGCATCATGGCGCGGCGGAGACGGGATCAGGTCGATCCGGTGGATCATCGCCAGCCCGAGCCCGTTCAGCGCGAAGACACAGGGCAGGATGACCGGATCCGCGTAGGGCAACCGCCAGCGCAGTGTCAGGTGGGCAATCAGTCCGAGGCCAACCCAGATCCCCGAGACGACCGGCCAGTTTGACGGTGGCACACCGTTGATATCGACTCCGGTGACCACGTACGCGCCGAGGCCGATGGCCAGCGCAAGCAGCAGCAGGACCAACTCGACGTTGCGTCGCTTGCGGTGGATGACGATGACAGAAGCGGTGGCACTCATGTCAGCAGCTCTGGTCCGGGGTCGGAGTCCCGGACGGAGAAGGGGACTGCTTCGCATCCGGGGCCGATGTGCTGCTGGCCGGACTCTTCGGCGTTTTCGTTTGCGGTGGCTTCTTCGATGTGGCGGGCGGTTTGACAGGCTTCGAGGATTTCGGGGGAGCCGGGGTCGCACTCGGTTTGGGCCGGCGCTGCTCCTTGCACTGGTGGGCGATGTCGGCCAGTTCCGCGACCGAGGCCCGGGCGGCCGCGAGATTGCGAGCACTCATCGTGTCCTGGACCCGTTGCTGGTAGGCGCTCGGCAAATCCCTGAGCAGTACCGGCTGCCGTTCGTAGACGGTGGAGAAGGGCACGCCCGGCAGGCCGCCCGGCAGGCCCCGGAAGATGGCCACCTGCTCATCTGCGGCCCCGACGTAGTACTGGGTACGGCTCCAGGCGTAACCGGCTCCACCCAGTCCGGCGAGGACGGCCAGCACCACCACGATGGTGATCAGTGGGCGGATCAGCCGCCGTCTCCTGGACGGTGGCTGCCGTGGCGCGTACCGGTGCTCCTCATGATCATCATCACCTTCGGCGCTCGGCGAGGTGGGCGGCTCGGCCTCCGCACCCTCGGGTGCCGGGGCGGCAGGCCGGCGCGCCGCACTACCCTCGGAGTCGGCCTCGTCGTCGTGGTCGTCGCCCGGGTCGATGACCTGGGATCGGACCGCGACGTCGGGGATCTCCCGCTCGGTGGCCGCGCCCAGCACCAGCGCCTCGCCGGTCGCATCCTTGCCAGCCGGATGGTCAGCTAGCACTCCCTCGCCAGCCAGATCGTCAGCCACCAGCCCCTCGCCAGCCAGATCGTCAGGGACCTCGACAACGTCGGCCACGATGATGGTGATGTTGTCGATGCCACCTTGACGCAGTGCTTCGGCGGCCAGCTCGTGCAGCGCATCGGAGGAGTCAGCTGCGCTGAGCAGGCTTTTGATCTTCGGGTCATCGAGGAGTCCGCAGAGGCCGTCGGAGCAGAACAGCAGCCGGTCGCCGGGGTGGACCGGGACCAGGCTGACGTCCGGATCGTTGGAGGGCTGCCCGTTGAGTACCTTGAGCAGCAGCGAGCGGTGCGGGTGGTAGGCCGCCTCCTCCTCGGTGATCTTGCCGTCGTCGACGAGAAACTGCACCCAGCTGTGATCGTGGGTCAGCCGTTCCAGGTTGGAGTTGCGGAGCAGGTAGACGCGGCTGTCCCCAATGTGGGCCAGACCGAGCTGGCTGCCATCGAACAAGGCGGCGCTGACGGTGGTGCCCATGCCCTCCAGCGAATGGTCGTCGGCGACCAGATCGGCGATCTGGTCGTTGGCCCTGAGGATCGCGCCGCTGAGCAGCTCGAGCATCGCCTCGCCGGTAACCCGTTGGTCCACCGTGCGGACATTGGCAATGGCAACGGCCGAGGCCAGATCACCGGCGGCTGCACCGCCCATCCCGTCGGCGACCATCAGCAGGTTCGGGCTGGCATAGCCGGAGTCCTGGTTGTTCTTGCGGACCAGCCCGATCTCGGAGTGGGCGACGTAGCGGAGCGCGAGTGTCATCGTGGCCTCACGTTTCCAATTTCAGGACGGTCTTGCCAATCCGTACCGAATCCTGCAGCGTGATGGTAGTCGGCGCAGTGATGCGCTGGCCGTTGACGTAGCTACCGTTGGTGGAGCCGAGATCTTCTACGTAGAAGCCGCCCTCCTCCGCCCGGACCACCCGGGCATGTCGGGTGGACACGTAGTCGTCATCCAGCAGCAGCTGGCAGTCCGCACCGCGGCCGATCATCACCAGGCCATCGGTCAAGGATGCACTGGTGCCGGCCTGGCTGCCGTTGGCGATCACCAGGGTGCGGGGAGTGCCCTTGATCTTCCGGGCCTTCCGCGCTGGCGGCTGGGCCTGCTCCAAGGGTTGGGCCGGCGGCCGGTTGGACGCCGACACGGGTTTGCCGAACAGATCGCTGCGGATCACCGAGACGGCGGACAGGATGAAGATCCATAGCAGGCACAGAAAAAGCACCTTGATGATGGTGACGGCAATCTCGGACATCAGGGGTCAGTTTCCAGCTGGCGCATGGACCAGCATCCGGGTCGAGCCAATCTCGATCCGAGAGCCTTCCGACAAGGGTGCCTCGCGGATCCGGTGACCGTTCACCACGATCCCGTTAGTGGAGCCAAGGTCGATGATCGTCACGTCGAGGATGGCGCCCGATCCGTGGACCCGAATCTCGGCATGCCGGCGGGAGATGCCGGGGTCATTGATTCTCAGGTCGACATCGGAGCCGCGACCAATCACCAGTCCGGGAGGCTGCAGCGGATGGCGCATGCCATTGACCTCAAGCACCAGTTGCGCGCGGTTGATGGCGGCCGTGCTGACCTCATTGCGGTTGGCCTGGTTGCGGTCGGTAGCCACGCCGGCCACTGCCGCCGAAGACACCGTGAAGCGGCCGGTGGGCAGCGATTCATCCAGCTCCAGGTGAATGGTGATGAGCCCGTTGAAGACGTACCCCATCTCGGCTGCGTGGGATTTGAGATCGGGCACGATCTCCTGCATCAGCGTCTTGCTGTACGGGACCAGTCGATCATGATCGTGGGAGGACAGCCGGACGGTGAAGTCGTTGGGGACCAGCCGTCGATCCCGGGACATCAGCTTGGCCTCCGAGTCGAGCTCGCGCTGCAGCCGGGCGGCGATCTCCACCGGCTGGACATCACCCTTGAAGGCGCGCGCGAAGACGCCGTTGACAGCGCCCTCGATCCGTTGCTCAAAGCGTTTCAGAACTCCCATGCCCCTCCATTCCGCAGATTTCGCGCCGCCTTACATACGTGGCCCGCACACATTTGGCCAGCCTCGATCCTATGCGGCTGGCCGTGGTCGCCGCAGGTCCGACGCCCACATCACCCGTCAGGGGGTGGACATCCGGGCCCGCCGCAGGCTACCGGTCGTACCCGTGCCCACGAAGATCAAGGCTGTTCCTACCCGGATCAAGGGTGCCGTCTTCGGCCAAATCGAAGATCGAGGCCAATCGTGCTAGCCTTTCCCGGCTGG
>JBBSQO010000028.1:0-10739 GCA_038244025.1 Propionibacteriales bacterium | reverse complement strand
GTTCGAAAACCGACACGGCCACCCGACTGACTACCCAGACCTCACCGGCCCGGCCCAGACCTCCCCGGCTCCAGCACCACCAACCCCGACATCACCAAGCCTGGCCAGGCCGATCCGGGTCACCGTGATACCGACCGGGCCGAATCGACTCAGGCCGACCCGACCCAAACCCGGCAGCTACCTGTGGAAAACCACCCAAGGCTGGATCATCCTCGTCGACCACACCGGTACCCACCACCTCGGCAACGACACCTTCGCCCAATCCATCTGGCACGCCGCCACCGACGCGGCTCTCACGAACCGGAAGGTCCCGAATGGGAAACCGTGACCGGACTCGCACGCACAGGTCAAGCACGAACCTGACTCACGAGAAGGGACAAACCGGCCTGGCCGGAGCCGCTTGAACAGACGCCATCCACCAGCACGCTGACCCTGGACCGCCCTTTCTATCCCGGGTCTCCCTTTTCGGGATGGGCATAGAGTCGGATGATGACGACGATCCTTTCCGTGCAGGGTGTGCTCCCTGAGCACCGGTACGCCCAGGGAGAGATCACCAAAGCGTTCGCCGATGTCATCGCAAGCCATCGTGTCAACACCCGCCTGCTCAACCGTTTTCACGCCAACGCCGGCGTCCGCACCCGTCATCTGGCGCTTCCCCTGGACCAGTACAGCCAGCTGGATAGCTTCAGCGAGGCCAATGACGCCTTCATCACGGTTGGCGTCGAGCTGGGCGCCGAAGCCGTCATATCGGCCCTGAAAGCAGCAGATCTGACACCGCAGGATGTCGACCTGATCATCTCCACCACCATCACCGGTCTCGCCGTTCCGTCGCTGGATGCCCGGATCAGTCCCCTGCTCGGGTTCCGGCCCGACATCAAGCGGGTTCCGCTGGTCGGGCTCGGATGCGTCGCCGGTGCCGCCGGAGTGGCCCGGCTGCACGACTACCTGCTCGGCCATCCTGGTGAGGTCGCCGTGCTGTTGTCGGTCGAGCTCTGCTCCCTCACCATACAGCGCCAGGACGCCTCGGTGGCGAACTTGGTGGCCAGCGGTCTGTTCGGAGATGGTGCGGCAGCTGTGGTGGCCGTCGGCCAGCAGCATCCGGCTGCCCAGCTGGCGACCGGCCCGGCACCTCAGCCTCAGGTAATCGCCCGCCGAAGTCGGCTGTATGCCAACACCGAACGGGCCATGGGGTGGGATGTGGGCAGCACCGGGCTGCGCATCGTCTTAGGTGCAGAAGTTCCCCAGCTGGTTCACGACTTCATCGCCGAGGACGTCGACGGGTTTCTCTCCGACCAGGGCCTGGACCGGGCCGACATCGAATGGTGGGTGTGCCATCCTGGCGGGCCCAAGGTGCTGGAGGCGCTCGAAGAGGCTCTCCAGCTGCAGCGGATTGATCTTCAACTCACCTGGGACTCCTTGAGCCGGATCGGAAACCTTTCCTCATCCTCGGTCCTGCATGTCTTCTCCGACACCCTGTCCGAGCGCCGACCACGGCCGGGGTCGTATGGGTTGATGATGGCCATGGGTCCTGGGTTCTGTCTCGAACTCGTCTTGCTGCGTGCTTGACCAGGAGTCGGGAGAGAGAGCAGGCGATGAGTGAAGTCTGGTTCAGCGGCCTGGTCCTAGCCGTCGGAATCGAGCGCCTCGCGGAGCTGATCATCTCCAGACACCATGCACAATGGTCACGTGCCCGGGGCGGATTCGAGCGCGGCCATCGTCATTACCGCCTCATGGTGGTGTTGCATACCGGGCTGCTGGTCGGCGCGGTCGCCGAGACGTGGCTGGAGAAGCGTCCCTTCATTCCCTGGCTGGGTTGGCCGATGCTGGCGCTGGTCATCCTTTCCCAATGCCTGCGCTGGTGGTGCATCAGCACGCTCGGACCGCAGTGGAACACCAGGGTGATCATCGTCCCCGGCCTTTCCCTGGTGCGGACCGGCCCCTATCGTTACCTGCCCCACCCGAACTATGTTGCGGTGGTGCTGGAGGGACTCGCGTTGCCGCTCGTGCACACGGCCTGGATTACGGCCACCGTATTCACCATCGCGAATGCCATCCTGCTCAGGTTACGGGTCCGGGTCGAGAACGCGGCCCTGGCTGAGCTGAACCAAGCGCGAGCATGATCGATCCCGCGCCGGAGGCGCGAGCATGATCGACATCGTAGTGGCCGGGGGCGGGCCCGCGGGTCTGGCCGCCGCCCTTTATGCAGCCCGAGCCGGACTGTCAGTGATCATCTGTGAACCCCGGACCGGCCCCATCGATAAGGCCTGTGGCGAAGCTCTGATGCCGGCAGCCGTGGCCGATCTGTACGACCTCGGTATCGACGCGACAGGTCATCCACTGCATGGCATTCGCTATCTCGCCGGACGAACCGTTGCCACCGCGCCGTTTCGCCATGGCCCCGGCCGCGGGGTCCGCAGGACCATCCTGCAGGCAGCCATGCTGGAGCAGGTTGCCGCTGCCGGGGTCCAGCTCATCCCGCAACCCATTACGGATTTCGACCAGGATGATCATGGTGTGACGGTCAAGCTGGGCGGCAACCCCCCGACTGCCCCGCTGACATCCCCTCCGGGGGCGCCTCGTCCGACGACTCCTCGCTGGACCTCGGGACAGTCAGCAGTCCGGGCCCGGTATCTGCTGGCCGCTGACGGACTGCACTCACCCGTTCGTCACCGGCTGAAGCTGGATGTGGACCATGCCCGTTCCCGGCGCTATGGGCTGCGGCAGCACTTCATGGTCCCGCCCTGGGGTGAGCAGGTGGAGGTGCACTGGTCTGACCAGTGCGAGGCGTACGTCACGCCAATCGGGGGGAACTGCGTGGGGGTTGCGATCCTGACCTCCCGCCGTGAGCCATTCCATCATCAGCTTCGCCAGTTTCCCACTCTGCTGGACCGGCTCGGTGATGCTGTCGATCAGCCACCGGCCGGGTCAGTTCGCGGTGCCGGGCCGCTGCGTCAGCAGGCCAGCCGTCAGGTAGCTGGCCGGATCCTGCTGGTCGGTGACGCCGCCGGATATGTCGATGCCCTCACCGGCGACGGTATCGCCCTCGGGCTGGCCCAGGCTCGTGAAGCCGTCCGGTGCGCGGCGGCCGATCGCCCGGAGTACTACCAGCACAGCTGGCAGCAGCTGACCAGAAGATACCGGCTGCTCACCGGGGCCCTGGTTGACCTGACCAGGCTCCCACAGCTTCGCCGTGGCCTGGTGCCTGCCGCGGCCATGCTGCCGATGCTTTTTACTGCGACGGTCAATGAACTGGCCCGTCCGGCGCGATCCCCATCGGCTTGGTCACTCTGAGTCAGTTCGCGGCGGCCGGATCTTCCGCCATGAGCTCATCCGGTAGCTCGCGGCTGGTGACGAGCCGGGAGGCGACGACGCTCAACCTGGTGTTCTCGCTTTGCGAGTACCGGCGCAGCACGTCGAATGCCTGCTCCGGCGATAGCTGGAAGCGTTCCATCAGGATTCCCTCGGCCTGGCCAATACGGGTCCGGCTGGCGATCGCCGCCTGGAGCTGGTCGATCTCCCGAGACCCGGCCAGGGCGACAGCGACATGGGCGGCGAAGGCCCAGCCAACGGTCCGGTCATGATGGTCGAACCCATCGACGGTCTCGGAGTACAGGTTGAGAGCCCCCAAACTGTCCTCCTTGATGAACAACTGATAGCAGAGCATGCTGCGGATTCCCCACTCCCGGGCCATCCGTGGACCCCAGCTCGGCCACCGCCGCTCACGGGACAGATCGGGGCTCCAGATGGTCTCTTGCTCCCGAATGGCACCCAGGCAGGGGCCCTCGCCCAACTCGTACTGCAGCTCGTCACCGCGATGGGATGCCTCACTGCTGAACGCCGGGGTGTCAATCCCCTTGCCATGGACGACCGAGACGGAGGCATGGTCGCATCCGTCAATCATCTCCGTTGCCATTTGTGCGCCGTGCTGCAGCGTGGCCCGGGTCCCCTGCTCCGCTCGTAGCGCCCGCGCTATTTTGGCCAATCTGTCGTGGAAGTCCACCGGTGAACTCATCTATCCACCCTATGGCCGGGGCCAACCGGCTCGCAGCCCTCGCACCCATTTCCCGGCTGCAGCAGCTGAGCTTCGTCGGGGTTATTGCGCCTCACTGGAGGAGCAGCATAGGATCACCGGGTGTGGTAACGGTGCCACATGCGCCCATAAAAGCGCTCCGGCATGTTGGGGGTACGACGATGAAGGCGAT
Source organism: Propionibacteriales bacterium (assembly GCA_038244025.1). Classification (GTDB taxonomy): domain Bacteria; phylum Actinomycetota; class Actinomycetes; order Propionibacteriales; family Propionibacteriaceae; genus Microlunatus. Next base: position 6,537 of record JBBSQO010000028.1, on the reverse strand, counting down.
CCACCTCAGTGCTACGGCCCTGCTCTTCGAGGAGGCACCGTGGCAACTGTGACGCAGCGGGAGCCCGGTACAAGGCCAGCCACCGCGGCAGGGAAGAAGCAGAGACCGCGCGCCAAGAGGTTCAACCGGGAAGCGCTCGCCGGCTACCTCTTCATCTCCCCCTGGATTGTTGGCTTCCTGCTTTTCACCGCCGGCGCCATGCTCTACAGCCTAGTGATCTCCTTTAGCCACTACAGTCTGGCCACCAATGTGGCCAGACCGGCCGGCTTGTCCAACTATGCCGAGCTGTTCGCCGATCCCCGGGTGATGGGATCACTGCGGAACACGCTCTTTTACGCGGTACTCGCGGTCCCGCTGGAAATCATCTTCGCACTGTTTTTGGCTATGCTGCTGATCCGAGTCGGCAGAGGAGCCGGCATCTTCCGGACGGTCTACTACCTGCCCAAAATGACGCCCTCGGTCGCGACTGCGTCGGTGTTTCTGCTGCTGCTGAACGGAAACACAGGCGCCATCAACAAGGCGCTCGGCTTTTTTGGTATCCAGGGACCACAGTGGCTGATCGATCCGCATTGGGTCAAGCCTTCAATCGTGTTGATGACACTGTGGGGTGTCAGCGGCACGATGGTGATCTTTCTGGCTGCCCTGAACAACGTGCCGCGAGACCTTTACGAAGTTGCCTCGATCGATGGGGCTGGGCCGGTCCGCAAGTTCTTCAACATCACGGTGCCGATGATCTCCGGAGCGATCTTCTTCAACGTGATCGTGTTGACCATCGCTGCACTGCAGGTGTTCGATCAGGCCTACCTGCTGTTCTGGCGGGACCAGAGCAATGCCTCCCCGGAAGCATCTTTGTTTTACGGCGTCTACCTCTACATCCAAGCCTTCCGCCAGTTCAACTTCGGTTTCGCCTCCGCCATGGCCTGGCTGTTGTTCATCATCATCTTGCTGATCAGCGTGATTCAGCTCAAGCTTGGCAACCGGTTTGTCTTTTATGAGGGGGATGAAAAGTAATCATGTCCACCACCGAAACATCCTCCGTCGCCGCCGGCATCAAGGAACAGGCCGTGGGCGTTGAAGTAGCCGGCGGCCCACCACCGGGTGGAGCAGTGCCTCAAGTCAAGAACCGCTGGTATCGGCCAAAGTCGATCATTGCGCGGGTCATTCTCTGGTTGCTGCTGATCGGCTTCGGGATGCTCTTCTTGTACCCGCTCGTCTGGTTGCTGGCCGCGAGCCTGAAGCCGCGCGCTGAGGTCTTCGACAACAAGCTCATTCCGGACACCATCACCTGGCACAACTACGTCGAGGTGTTCAACCAGCTCCCACTGCTGAACTGGGCCTTCAACAGCGTCGCGATTGCCGTCCTGGCCGCCGGTCTCGTCGTCTTCTCGAGTTCACTAGTGGCCTTCGGATTCGCCTACTTCAAATTCCCCGGCCGCAACATACTTTTCGGCATCGTGCTGGCCACCATGATGCTGCCGGGCGCGGTGACGATGGTGCCGCAGTACCTGATCTGGCTGCGGCTCGGGCTGGTCGGTACCTGGGTGCCCTTGTTCGGCGCCAACTTGTTCGGGTCGGCCTTCTACATATTTTTGCAAAGGCAGTTCTTCCTGGGCCTGCCGAGAGAAATGTTCGAGGCAGCGCGGGTCGACGGTGCAAGTTACTTCGGCCTGTTCCGCAGAATCGCGCTCCCATTGTCCATCCCGTCTTTGGTGATCATCTTTTTGTTCGAGTTCCAGGCCAGCTGGAACAACCTGCAAGCAGCCCTGATCTATCTGAACTCGGGCACGGTCAACGGCTACACGGTGCCGCTCGGCATCGCGTACGCGATGACCCGCTACAGCCCGACGGCCGGCGGTCATGGCGACTACCAGTACGTGATGGTGGCCGCGCTCCTGGTCACGCTGCCGATGCTGTTGCTCTTCTCCTTCGGACAGCGGTACTTCATTGAGGGTGTCGCGACACAGGGACGGAAGGGCTGATCGTCAGGCCCTCGCCCTAAAGCCACACCAGGCGCTGCTCGGCTCAGACGACAGCCTTCATCGTCGCGCTTCGGCGTCCAGCATCCGTTAGGCGTGCAGGCCGCCAAGGTGCCGCTGATCGTGGCGGCGATGTTAACCTGTGGTCGTTTCACCTGACAGCGTTGCCACCCAGCCGGCCAGCCGATGGAGTTGCCCATGCACCGGTCCCTGTCGGACCTCACGACCCGGATCGAACGGGCCCTCGACCAACGCATCATCCCGGCCATCCACAGTCATCGGCAACCCGTGATGGTGGCGGTGCTGCACCTGCCGGGCGAGCCCGTCCCGGCCGGTGAGGCGATCGCGATGGACTACCGGCCGGCGGCCGTCGGCGACCGCTGGGGCCGGGGCTGGTCGCCCAGCTGGTTCCGGTTGTCCGGCCGGGTGCCTGAAGCCATGGCAGCACGGCGGGTGGAACTGCTCGTCGACCTCGGGTTCAGTGGCGGCGGTCCGGGGTTCGAGTGCGAGGGCCTCGCCTACACCCCCGACGCGGTCCCGATCAAGGGTTTGGCACCGCGCAACACCTACCTGCCGATCAGCGACGACGCCGTCGGCGGGGAGGCGGTGCAGGTCTATGTCGAGGCGGCCGCCAACCCCACCGTGGGCGGCTCCTACAGCACCGTAATGGGTGACCTGGCGACCGTTCCGGACGAGCCGCTGTATCGGCTGCAACGAGCCGAGCTGGCGGTCCTGGAGGAGGAGGTGTACGGCCTGGCGATGGATGTCCAGGTGCTGCACCAACTGGCCAAGGTGTTGCCCGAGAACCAGGCCCGGCGACACGAGATCCAGCGGGCCCTTGAGGTGATGTTGGACGAGCTGGACGTGCACGATGTCCAGGCTGGCGCCGGCCAAGCCCGGCAGCGGCTGGCCGGCGTACTGGCACCGCCGGCCAACGCCAGCGCCCACCGCACCTCGGCCGTCGGCCACGCCCACATCGACTCGGCCTGGCTGTGGCCGGTCCGGGAAACCCAGCGCAAGTGCGCCCGGACCTTTTCCAATGTCGTGGCGCTGGCCGAGGAGCATCCCGAACTGATCTTCGCCTGTTCGTCGGCGCAGCAGTACGCCTGGATGCGTGATCACTACCCGCAGGTCTGGGAACGGATCCGGCAGCGGGTCGCCAGCGGCAACTTCGTACCGGTCGGCGGCATGTGGGTCGAACCCGACACCAACCTTCCCGGCGGTGAAGCCCTGGTTCGGCAGTTCGTCCAGGGCAAGCGCTTCTTCTGGTCGGAGTTCGGCGTGGACTGCGAAGAGGTGTGGTTGCCCGACTCCTTCGGCTACAGCGGCGCGCTCCCCCAGCTTGCCCGGCTGGCGGGATTCCGATGGTTTTTGTCGCAGAAGATGTCGTGGAATCAGACCAACCGGTTCCCGCACCATACTTTTTGGTGGGAGGGCATCGACGGCACCCGGATCTTCACCCACTTCCCGCCCGCCGACACCTACAGCTCCAAGCTGTCGGCCGAGCAGCTGGCCCACGGGGCAGCCAACTTCGCGGAGCTTGGCCGGGCGACCAGGTCGCTGCTTCCGTTCGGGTACGGCGACGGCGGGGGCGGCCCAACCAGGGAGATGCTCGAGGTCGCCGCCCGGGTGGCCGATCTGGAAGGTTCACCTCGGGTGCGGATCGAGACCCCGGCGGAGTTCTTCGCCGCCGCCGAAGCCGAGTATCCAGATGCGCCGGTGTGGGCGGGTGAGATGTATCTGGAGTTCCATCGCGGCACCTATACCAGCCAGGCGCTGATGAAGCAGGGCAACCGTCGGGTTGAGCATTTGCTCCGCGAGGCCGAGCTGTGGTGCGCGACCGCAACCGTACGCCGGACGGCCGTCTACCCGTACGAGGAACTGGACCGGATCTGGCAGCAGATGCTGTTGCTGCAGTTCCACGACATCCTGCCGGGCAGCTCGATCGCCTGGGTGCATCGGGAAGCAGCCGAGACGTACGCCCGGCTGATAGCCGAGCTGGAGGAGATCATCGCCGCCGCGTTGCAGACGGTGGCCGGCGATGGTAGGCAACCGCTGCTGTTCAACGCCGCACCCCATGCCAACTGCGGGGTGCCGGCCCTGGGTGGCGGGACACCGGAACGGCGTGGGCCAGTTTCGGTACTGAGGGACCACGACGGAATCGTGCTGGCCAACGGGTTACTCCGGCTTGTCGTCGGCCCGCACGGGACGCTGACGTCGGTGCGTGACCTGGTGGCCGATCGTGAGGTACTGCGCGCCGGGGCCGAGGGAAACCTGCTGCAGGCACATCCCGATACGCCGAACCGGTTCGACGCCTGGGACATCGACGAGTTCTACCGGCACCGCCGCACCGATCTGGTCGACGTCGAGGAACTCACCCTCGACGACAGCGACGCCTCCCGGCCGGTGGTCCGGGTGCAGCGGCGGTTCGGTGACTCGGCCCTGATCCAGACCATCGCGCTGCCAACGGACGAGCGGCGAATCGAGTGTGCCCTGGAAGCGGACTGGCACCAACGCGAGACGTTGCTCAAGGTGGCGTTCCCGCTGGACCTGCATGCGGAACGCTCCGCAGCCGAGACCCAGTTCGGCCATGTCTACCGGCCGACCCACACCAACACCTCCTGGGACGCCGCCAAGTTTGAGATCCCGGCCCACCGCTGGTTGCAGGTGGCCGAGCCCGGCTATGGCGTTGCCCTGGTCAACGAGGCAACGTACGGCCACGAGGTCACCCGGCCGGGGCCGGGCGGCAGCGATGGGCCGGGACCCACCACGGTCCGGCTGTCACTGCTGAGGGGCCCGCTCTACCCGGACCCGGAGACCGACCAGGGCCAACATCTGCTGCACTATGCCCTGGTGCCCGGGGCCGAGATCGTCGATGCCGTCCGGGAGGGCTACCGGGCTAACCTGGCGCTACGCGAGATCAGCGGCGCCGGCCCGGTGGTGCCCCTGGTCAGCCTGGATTCCGGCTCGCTGGTGATCGAGGCCGTCAAGCTGGCCGATGATCGGTCCGGTGATGTGGTGGTGCGGCTGTATGAGTCGCTTGGCGGCCGCGGGTCTGGAACGCTGCGGACCGACTTCGACCTGGGCCGGGCCGCGGTGTGCACTTTGTTGGAGCACTCCGATGCCGGCGTTGCCGCACTGGCGCCGATCGACGTTGACCTTGAAGCCCGTCAGGTAGGTCTGCATCTGCACCCCTTTCAGGTAGTCACCCTGCGCCTCTCCCCGGCGCCGGGCTGACGAGGCCCGTCGTGCTTCTATCCGGTGGCGGTCAGATCACGGTTCCGACACAGTTCGTCACAACCGTGGCAACCTCTTGCGTGCGTCGGCTCAAGTGGATTACGTTGCAATCTGCAAACGCTCCCACATTGGCGCAGCGACTAGGTCGACCGGTGGCAGGCACCGGAGATGACTTCTACGAAGGGAAAGAGATGAAGAAACGACAGATGGGGCTTCTCGCCTTCGCGGTAACGGCGTCCCTGACCGTGCTGTCGGCTTGCGGCGGGGGTGGAGCTCCCGCAGCCAAGGACCAAGCCTTCACCAAGAATCCCAGCGGCGATCTGAGTGCGTGGGGTTTTGACAATGCCGACGATGTGGGCAAGGCACGGCTCGCCTATGCCAAGCAGCAGCTGAGCGGTGTCACCATCAAGATCGACGCGACCGGCTTCGATGCGCAGAAGTTCACCACCCGCGCAGCCAGCGGGAATATTCCAGACGTGGTGCAGATGGACCGGCAGCTTATCGGAACCTACGCGGCGCGGGGGCTGATTCAGCCGCTGGACAAATGCTTCAGCGCCTGGGGGGTCGACCCCAAGAAACAGTATTACCCAGAAGTTGTCACCGACGTGACTTACAAGAACCAGGTTTGGGCGGTGCCGCAGTTCTTCCAGCCGGCGGCCATCATGCTGAACAAGCGGGTGATGGACAAGGCGGGGGTCCAGGCCAGCGACATCGACACCTCCAAGGGCGATGCGCTGCTGGCCGCGGCGAAGAAGATGTACAAGGCCAAGGGCGGCAATCCCAGCACGCTCGGGTTCGACCCGGTCGCGACCGGTCAGGCGCCTCTGTGGCTGCTCAGCTACGGCGGCAAAATGTCAGATGACCAGGGGGTACCTGCGCTGGACGATCCCAACAACGTCAAGGCCCTGACCTATCTCAAGAAGCTCATTGACGCCCAGGGTGGCTGGGCGAAGATGAAGAGCTTCACCGACTCGTTCGACGTTTTCGGCAAGAACAACCAGTTCGTCAAGGACCAGGTCGGATCGCAGGTCCAACCGCAGTGGTACGTCAACGTGCTCACTCCCTACGTCAAGCAAGTGGACATCTCAGCCGTACCGTTCAAGGACCAGTCCGGAAATCCGTTCGCTGTCACCGGTGGCACCTCCTTCGTCATCCCGGCGAAGGCCAAGAATCCCGATGCAGGCTGCGCCTGGGCACTCAAGCTGACCTCCGACGATGGATGGATGGCAGCCGGCAAGGCACGTGCTGAAACACTGAAGAAGACACCGGGAGCCATCAACACCGGACTGTTCACCGGGTCCCCGTCGGCTGACAAGAAGATCCG
>JBBSQO010000027.1:0-10763 GCA_038244025.1 Propionibacteriales bacterium | reverse complement strand
CGCCCAGGCCAGTGCCCATCGTGCCCGCTTCCGGTGTCACAATCACCACCGGGCTGTGGGCCCAGAATGCGGCTGCGATCGCGGTGACACAGTTGCTGATACCCGGACCGTTCTGACCGATCACCACTCCGTGCCGACCACTGACGCGGGCATATCCGTCGGCCATGTGGCCAGCGCCCTGCTCGTGCACCACTGGCACGAGTCGGATGCCAGCAGGGGCGAAGATATCCATCGCATCCATGAACGCCGAGCCCATGATGCCGAAAATGGTGTCCACACCGTTGGCCGCAAGCGTCTCCACGAATGCTTCCGACGGCGTCATCTTCACCGGACCCTGGTCCTGCTCCGAGTTCTTTACGACGGTGCGATCGTCGCTCTTTGTGTCGGTCATGAGGTCTCCTGTCCATGTCAAATGTTGAAAAGTCGTACGTGATGTTCCTGATTTCGAGATCTAATGCGACTATAGGAGGGTAAGCGGGCGCCCGTCAACGCGGCGATGCTGATGACGATCAGAATCATCACCACGGCCACAACCCGCCCGAGCGAACAATCGAGCCGGCACGAACAAGCGAGACCGGACGAACAGGCGAGACGGGACGAACAGGCCCGACCGGACAGACCAGCGAGGGAGTGGAAAGGCATGGGGCAACCCGGCACCATCGAGCGCACCGCTGCGCACCTGCAGGAGCTGAGCGGCAATACGCCGACGATCCGGTTGTTCTCGCTGCTGGAGCTGATCGCCGCCAAGGACCGATACGTCTCCCTGCAGAGCCTGGTCGATGAGACCGGCGTTCCCAAGCCGACCCTGCATCGGATGCTGCAGCAGCTCGAAGAGGCCGGTCTGCTGGTTCGGCAAAGCGATGGGCGGCACTATGGGACCGGCGCCCGGCTGCGCCGGTTAGCCGAGGACATTTTGCTGAATGCGAGCCAGCATGGCGCCCGTCACGCGGTGTTGCACGACCTCACCCATGAGCTGGGCGAGGCCTGCAATCTGACCACTCTCTCCGGCAATGAGATCGTCTACCTGGACCGGGTCGAGACCCCAGAGCCACTCCGCTTCCACTTGCATCCGGGCTCTCGGGTCCCCGCGCACTGCTCGGCCAGCGGAAAGATGATTCTGTCCCAGCTGAGCTCGGCCCAGCGGCGCAAGCTACTGGCTCATGCCCCGCTGGAGCGTTTCACGCCCAAAACTCTGACTGACCTGGAGCTATTGGAGTCCGAACTCGATGGAGTCGGCCGAGCCGGCTACGCGCTGGACGACGAGGAGTTCTTGCCCGGGCTGGTCTGCGTTGCCGTTCTGGTACCGCACGCCACGGCCCGCTCCAACCTGTGCCTTGCCATCCAGGCACCGATCATGCGGCTCAGCGCTGAGCAGGCGGTCGGATTGCTGCCGGCATTGCGGCGGGCAGCGCAGACCATCAGCGCTATCGAAGCAGAAGGATCCGCGACGTGATGATCAACCAGCCCGATACCGTGGTCTCGGTCCGGGACGTCTTCGGAATCGACTCCGATCTCATGCTGCCGGCCTTCAGTGAACCCGATGAGCATGTGCCCGAGGTCGACGAGGCGTACCAGTTCCATCACGACGTCACCCTCGCCCTGCTGGCCGGGTACGCCCATAACCGGCGCGTGTTGGTGCAAGGCCTGCACGGCACCGGCAAATCAACCCATGTCGAACAAGTCGCGGCCCGGCTGAACTGGCCCTGCGTCCGCCTCAATCTTGATGGGCAGATCAGCCGGCTTGACCTACTCGGCCGGGACGCGATCGTGCTGCGGGAAGGCCTGCAGGTGACCGAGTTTCAGGAAGGGATCGTGCCCTGGGCGGTACAGCGCCCAGTGGCGCTGGTTTTCGACGAGTACGACGCCGGCCGCCCGGACGTCATGTTCGTCATCCAACGCATTCTCGAGCGTGACGGCAAGCTGACGCTCAGCGACCAGAACACGGTGCTGAGCCCGCACCCGTACTTTCGGCTGTTCGCGACCGCGAACACTGTCGGCCTGGGAAACCTGAACGGGCTGTACCACGGCGCTCAGCGGCTTAACCATGCCCAGCTTGACCGCTGGGACATCGTCGCATCGCTGAACTATCTGTCCCTGGCCGAGGAATCCGCTATCGTCCAGGCACGTGTTCCGCGACTGGCCACTGATGCTGGCAGGGCCACCATTGCCACCATGATCGAAGTGGCCACTCTGACCCGGAACGGCTTCCAGGTGGGCGACCTGTCCACCCTGATGTCACCGCGCACGGTGATCTCCTGGGCGGAGAACCTGGAGCTGTTCGGCGATGAGGCGACTGCATTTCGACTCTCGTTCCTGAACAAGTGTGACGAGGCCGAACGGCCGCTGGTGGCTGAGTACTTCCAACGCTGCTTTGGTTTTGAGCTTGCCGAGTCCCACACCCTCATCAACGTCCCCTCCTAACAACTAGGCTGGCCCGAATGACCATGTGGATGCACTGATGGTGAGCCGGCAAGCCGCTGAGCAGCTGCGAACCGAGGAGCTCTGCTCTGCCTCGGTGCGGGCACTAACCGGTCAGCCGGACCTGCAGCTGCGCAGTCATCGGTTGTTCCGCGGTAGTTCGCCGATCCCGATGATCGCGCCTCATCTGTACCCCGCCACCGGCCGGTCGTCGGTGGACGCCTTCATCGCCGCCCGTGGGGCATCGGACGGAATGGCCCTGCGGGTGCGCCACTGTGATCCTGCGTTGCACGCCGCACAGCTACCGAAGAACGAGATCGAGCGGCTGGTTTTCGACATCCTGGAGCAGTTCCGCGTGGAAGCGCTGGCAGCTGCCTCAATGCCGGGGCTGGTGGCCACCCTAAGACAACGCCACCTCGCCTGGTCGCGCGACTTCCAGGCTTCCGGGTTGATGGAGAATGACCAGGGGCTGCTGCTGTACACCGTCCTGCAGATCTGCCGGTCTCGCGTCACCGGCGAACCGGTGGTCGAGGAGACCGAAGATCTGCTGGAGAACACCCGCGGCTCCATCACGTCCGCGATTGGCTCGGATCTGGTCGGTCTGCGACGACAACGAGAGAACCAGTCGCGCTACGCCCGGCACGCCCAGACCATCGCGGCTTTCGTCAGCGACCGAGTCAGCACGGTCATCGGGGATGCTCAACATCGCGACGAGCGGTCCCGGTTTGTGTTGTTCCTGGATTTCGACCAGTACCTAGATCAGGACCCTGGCTCCGGCGATGCCCGCGCCCGCGACAGCACGCCCGGCGCCCCGTCGAGCGCGTATCGGATCTTCTCCACTTCTTACGATCGGCAGCGGCTCGCCCGTGACCTGGTTCGCCCGGCTCAGCTGCAAGATTATCGGGACCTGCTCGACCGGCGCATTGCCCAGCACGGCGTCAATGTCGGGCGGCTGGCCAGGGATGCCAGGGCGGCCCTGGCTCGGCCCGGCCAAGATGGGTGGGATTCGCATCTGGAAGCCGGCCAGATCGACGGGCGGATACTGAGCCGGCTGATCACCTCCCCAGCCGATCGACGGGTGTTTCGGGCCGACCGGACCGGGCCGGCGACCGACTGCCTGGTCACCTTCCTGGTCGACTGTTCGGGTTCGATGAAGGAGTACGCCGAGTCAGTTCCGAACCTGGTCGACATCTTCGTGCGTGCCCTCGACCTTGCCGAAGTGCGAACCGAGGTGCTCGGGTTCACTACCGGATCATGGAACGGAGGCCGGGTGCTGAGCGACTGGAACCAGGCCGGCAGACCGCCGGAGCCAGGACGGCTGAACGAGCTGTCCCATCTGGTCTTCAAGGACGCCGACCGGCCGTGGCGGCAGGCACGCGGTGACATTGCTGCCCTGCTTAGCCCGCACCTGTACCGCGAAGGAGTGGATGGAGAGGCGGTGGCCTGGGCGTGCGATCGGATGCGCGGCCGCACCGAGCAGCGACGGCTGCTGTTGGTGATCTCCGACGGTAGCCCGATGGACAGCGCGACAAGCCGGGCCAATGGTGAGGACTACCTGGACCGCCATCTTGCCGAGGTGGTCAGCGGAGAAGAGCGCCTCGGCACGGAGATCTACGGCCTCGGCGTGGGCCTTGATCTCAGTCCGTACTACCGGCGCTCGCTCATCCTCGATCTCACCGACGGCCTGCGCTATCGGTCGTTCGCCGACATTCTCGCGCTGGTGGCAGGCGACCGAGTCGGCCAGTGAGCGCCGCGGTGAAGGATGGACAGTCAACCTGGCATGACGGCGTGTCGTCGGGACTTTCGTGACGACTCGGCAGGGCTCTCCTGACAAACCCCGTTGACCCGTCACTTCCTCATCGACACGCCGACAGAACTGGTGAGAATGTGACGGGTCGGCGGGGTTTTCAGACTCGGGCAGTTCCTCAGGTAGACAACGACTGTGCCTGCAGGAGACTGATCACCGCAACGTTGACGATGTCGGAGCTGCTGCAGCCACGAGACAGATCGCTGACCGGGGCGGCGAGCCCCTGCAAGATCGGGCCGTAGGCGCGCGCTCCGGCAAGCCGCTCGGTGATCTTGTACCCGATGTTGCCGGCAGCGAGGTTGGGGAAGATAAACACATTCGCATGTCCGGCCGCAACCGAACCCGGGGCCTTGGACCGAGCCACGGACTCGACTAAGGCCGCATCGAACTGCAGCTCACCATCAATGACGATCTCTGGTTCCCGGTCATGGACCAGCTGGGTCGCATCCCGGACCAGCTGGACGCTGGCATGCTCGGCACTCCCCTTGGTGCTGAAGGACAACATGGCCACGATCGAGTCGGTTCCAGCCAGCAGCTCAAACGTCTGACAGGTGTCAATGGCGATCTGGCACAGCTGCTCGGCAGTCGGCTCCGGAATCACAGCGCAGTCGCCGTACGACATCGGACGACCACCAGGAAGCAGCAGGAAGAAGCTGCTGTTGACGCACGACGAACCTGGGGCGGTGCCGAGGATCCGCAGCGCGGCCCGGAGCACATCGGCGGTCGGGCGGGCACACCCGGCCACACAGGCCTCCGCCAAACCGCCCGGGATACTGGCCACCGCCAAGAACAGCGGATCGTTCAGCCAGGCCTGAGACTTCTCAGCTCCAACCGCAGCGCAGCGCTCGGCCAGCAGATCACCAGCCGGGCTCTCCTTCAGCTCGCCCGGCCCCATCACTTCGATCAACGGGCCAAGGGTCAACCCCAGTTCCCCGGCAGTCTGCTGTACCGAAGCCGGGTCCGCGACGACAACCGGTACCACGCCGATCTGCGCAAGCCGCGCGGCCGCCCGTAGCACACGCGGGTCATCACCGTCGGCCAAGGCAACGCGCGGCTTGGAGGCCTTGATCTGGTCACGCCACTGGAGCAGCTGCCGCTCGCCGGCATCACCCTCCCCGCGTTGCTTGATCGGCACGCTTGGGATTCTCAGATCAACGCTACGAATTGACGGCTCAGGCGCGAACGTGGTCGTCGACTGCCGTCATCACGCGATCCACCTTGGACAGAAGGTCGTCCAGAACCTTCTGGTCGGCCACCAACGGGGGAGACAAGATGAGCATCGTCGCGCCACGATCATCGGGGCGTGTGATCAGGTTGGCCTCGTTCATGGCGCGCGGTATCACCTCACGGACCAGTTCGACGGACTGCTGATCGGTGAGCTCGCGCCCAGCCGAACGGTCACCCATCAACTCGATGGCATAGATGAAGCCAGTCCCTCGCCACTCCCGAATGCTGGAATGCGCGTCTCGCAGTTGATCAAGGCCGGACTGGAAGTGTGGTTCGAGCTTGCGGACATGCCCGGGGATATCTTCGTCATGCAGCACCTTGAGGTTCGCTACCGCAACCGCGGTACACACCGGATGCCCACCCCAGGTAGCCCCATGCGTGAACGTGCCCGCCTGGGGTGAGTCCATTAACGCCTCGGCAAGCGGCTTTCGGATCAGCACACCACCGAGCGGGGCGTATCCGGAGGTTGAGCCCTTGGCGAAGGTGATCAGGTCCGGCACCACGCCGTACTTGGCGCTGCCGAACCACTCTCCCAGCCGACCGAAGCCACAGATCACCTCATCGGCGACGAGGAGGATGCCATGTTCATCACAGATCGAGCGCAACTCCTGCCAGTAGCCATCGGGTGGGACCAGCGCGCCGCGTGAGTTCTGCACCGGCTCGGCGAAGATCGCCGCAATGGTGTCGGCACCCTGCTCCTCGATCACCTGACGGATCGCCTGGACGCTCGGCAGCTCAGCAGCCGAACCACCCTTGGGAACGACCTCCCCCAGTGTGTTCGGCACGTGGAAGACGCCCGGCATCAACGGGCCGAAGGCCTCCTTGTACTTCGGGATGCCGGTGACGGCCAGTGCACCCAAGGTGGTGCCGTGGTAGGCCATATCCCGCGCGATGATCTTGGTACGGCCGGGCTGGCCCTGGCTACGGTGGTACTGCCGCGCGAACTTGATCGCGGACTCGACCGCTTCGGAGCCTGAGTTGACGAAGAAGGAAACATCGAGGTCGCCGGGAGCGACTTCGGCGATCATGGTCGCTGCCTCAACGGAGGCAGGATGAGCTGCACCCCAGTTGGTCCAGTAGGCGAGCTGCTCCATCTGCTTGCTGGCCGCGGCTGGGATGTCGGATCGCCCGTGACCGACGTTGACGCAGAAGAGACCGGCCAGCCCATCCAGATAGCGGGTCCCGTCCTCGTCGTACAGGTAGCATCCTTCGCCACGAACGATCACCGGAAGATCATCCGAGCGCCAGGCCTGGCCCCGGGTGAAGTGGGGAAAAAGATGCTGCTGAGCCTGGGTACGGATATCTGACTTCGCCATGGTGCCTCCAACTTGGACGGAACGGTAGTTCTTCTTCCACTATGGCCCATCAGCAGGACCCGTTGAAGACCCAGAACGCAGTGACTTTCTAGGTGCCAGTGCCGAGCACGGAGCTGTGCGTTCTGGCTGGCACCATCAAAGAGCATGAACCTGGCTCTGTGCCGTCTGCTGGTTCAGGGCTACCATCAGGCCGCCACATCACACGGCTTACCCATGCCACCGCTAGCCAACACTTGGAGTTCAATACCGTGACCACCCCTGCCACGTCTGTCCCCGACCATGTCATCGTCGTCGGTGCTGGAATGGCCGGCCTTTCGGTGGCCTGGTTCCTGCAGGAGCGTGGAGTTCGCGTGAGCGTCGTTGATCGCGATGGGGTGGCGGCTGGCGCTTCTTGGGGTAACGCCGGTTATCTCACGCCGGCCCTGACCCTGCCCCTCGGCGAACCCTCGGTCCTCTCGCTCGGGCTCAAGGCCATGATCAGCCCATCATCTCCGGTGTACGTGCCGTTGACTACCAACCTGCGGCTGATCCGGTTCCTGGCCGGATTCGCGCGACACTGCACCCGGGCGAGGTGGCGCCAGGCGATGGAAGTCTTCAACCAGCTCAACGCGCACAGTCTGGATGCCTACGACGAGCTTGCCGACGGCGGGGTGAAGGAGCCGACCCAGGCAGCGGATCCTTTCCTGGCCGCGTTCGTCTCCACCGCGGACCGCGACCGGCTGGTGACGGAGTTCCGCGACGTCACTGCCGCCGGCGGCGAGGTCGATTACGACGTAATCGATGGAGACGCGACCCGTGCGATCGAACCGACCCTCGGCAGTGGAGTGCGGGCCGGCATCCAACTGCACGGACAACGCTTCTTCAATCCACCGCAGTTCGTCGAATCACTCGCGGACGCAATCCGGAGCCGCGGCGGTGAGATCGTCGAAGGCTTTCACGTTGGCGGTGTCCATGATCTCGGTGCCCGGGGCGTCGAGATCATCTCCCGGACGGGGGACACATTGACAGCCGATCAACTGGTGCTGGCGTCCGGGACCTGGCTGAACGCGCTGGCCAAACCGTTCGGCGTCCGCACCATCGTCCAGGCGGGCCGCGGATACAGCTTCAGCGTGATGCCGGAGGCGATGGCCACCCACCCCATTTATCTGCCCGAACAGCGGATCGCCTGCAACCCGCTCGGAAACCGGCTGCGGATCACCGGCATGATGGAGTTCCGGCCGCCAAGCGCGCCGCTCGACCCGCGGCGAATCCGGGCCATCATCAACGCTGCTCGACCCATGTTCGCCGGAGTGGACTGGGAGGCCAGGGAAGAAGAATGGGTCGGGTCGCGTCCCTGCACGGCTGATGGACTTCCGTTGCTCGGCGCTTCCCGCTCACCCCGGATCCAGATTGCCGGCGGTCACGGCATGTGGGGGATGGTGCTCGGTCCGCTGACTGGAAAATACCTGGCCGACTCGATGACCGGGCGGCCCGTTCCAGACGTGATGCGGCAATTCGACCCGCTTCGCTGACTGGAAGCGGCATCACTCCTTCGAGGCGCGCTGGACCACCATCACCGGGCATGCGGCACGCCTGATCAGTCGGCTGGACACACCGCCCAGCAGCACCCGTCCGACCGGACCATAGCCGCGCGAACCACAAACCAGCAGCTGGCAGTCCTCCTCATCGAGAGCAGCCAGCGCATCTACCACACCCCCGTCAAGCACATGCATCGCGGCATCCAAGTCGCTCGGCAGCTCAGCAATCGCCGCACTCGCCTCCGCTTGCAGCGCCTCGCGTACCTGCCCAATGAACTTCTTCTGAATCCTCGAGTCTGCCATGACGTGTTCGGGGCCCTGAGCGGCGACACTGAAGATCTTGAGCCTGGCCCCCGCACGAGCGGCGAGCTCGGCGGCCTTCCGGAGCGCCAGGCGACCCTCGGGAGTGGGCAAGAAGGCACAACCGATATCGCTCGGGGGTCTAAGCGTTCGGCCGCGGATTCCCCGCGGCACCACCAAAACCGGCGTCGACGCGCCCTGCAGCAGCCGGTCCGCAGTATGGCTGCTCCCGACCCGGCGCAGCACACCTCGATGGCTGGACCCGACGACGATCGCGGTAGCCTGAGTCTGCTGGGCCAATATCTCCAACCCGCGCGCGGCTGACGATCCGGGGACTGCCTGGAACTTCGCCTCGGTGCCTTCCTGCGCCACGATGTTGCGAGCGCGTTGCAGGGCGTCCTCGGCGACGCTCCGCAACTGCTCGATCCATTCCTGACCGATGCCGGGCAGTACCGGCATCACCTCCTCCGGATAGACATTCGCCACCAGCAGCGTCTGCCGGGTCGCCGCTGCGAACCAGGTGCCCAGCTTCAGGGCATCCTCCCCACCGTCTGATCCGTCGAAGGCAACGATGATCTTCTCCCGGGCAGCCATGCCGATCAGCCACCCACCCGGGAGAGGAACGACGTGTCCACAGCGTTGGCGAAGTCCTTGAGCGTGGGCTCGGCCCGGTAGATCTTCTCCTTGGTGAACTTCATCGTCTGCGGGTAGTCGTGCTGGAACACCGCTGCCTGGGTCAGCTGGTCCACCAGATTTCCCGGACTACCGGGGGGCCCGAAGTAGGAGTCACTGAGCTGTTCCTGCGCCGTCGGGAACTTGTACCCCTTCATCTCTGACTCCACTTCCGTTGCACTGATCCCCAGCTCGGCACCAATCGCCGTTGCCGCTGTGGACGGGTCGCTCTTGAGCTGTTCGACTGCCCGATTCTCTTGCTCCACCCAGGTTTGCACGACATCGGGAAAGTCATCGTGCAGCTCGGCCGACACGAAACCGAGGTCCGCGGTGAGCACGCCGCGGTCGGCGAGCTGGGCGCTGTCGGTGAGCACCGCACCGTTGTCCGCCAGGATCTTGGCGAGGCTCGGCTGCCACACATAGGCCGCGTCGATGGCCGAGTCCCGCCACGCGTTGACGATGTCGCCCGGTTCCAGGTCGAGGATGGTAACCCGGTTCGGGTCAAGTCCTGCCTTGGTGATGGCGGCCAGCAGGGCATAGTGCGAGGTGGAGCCGAACGGCACCGCAACGCGCTTTCCGGCGAGGTCCTTCATGGTGGAGATCCCCGCTCCCTTGCGGACTGCCAGCGCCTCCGCACTTCCGATCACGTCGTAGATCCAGACCACCTTGTACGCCAACCGGGCCGGGACACCGGCGGCTATCGCGGTGCTGCCGGCCAGACCGACGTCGACTTGCCGGTTCTGCACTGCCTGGTTGACCGAGGCACCGGAGTCGAAGCGGATCCACCGCACCGGGATGTTGAGTTTCTCCTCCAGCCACCGGTTGTGCTTGACCACCAGTGCCCCGTTGGGAATTTCCTGGTAGGCAACGCGCAGCTCTGCTGGTTTGGCCGAGGAGCTCTTGCCGCCGCAACCCGCTCCGGCCAGCCCGATGAGGATGAGTGAGAGGATGAGGGCGATTCCTCGCACCCGGCGGCGTGGCCCTCTGATCACGATCCCTCCCCCTCAATGAGCGATCGAGCCTTAGAGCGCCCGTTCGTTGCCGGTTGTGCCGCCCGACGTCTTCGGACCAAAGACAGCACTCCGTAGGCTGCCAGGATGATACCGAAGGTCAGCAGGCTCAGCAGGCACTGGTTGCGGGTGTCTGGAGAGAGCCCCATGGCAATGATGACGCCGGCCATTGCGGCGATGGTCAGATAGGACAGCCATGGGAACAGCCACATCTTGAAGGTGAGTGCAGCTGGGTCCTCCTTCTCCAGCCGATACCGTAGCCGCACCTGGGCAATGCCGATCAGCAGGTAGACGAACAGGGCGGTGGCCCCGTAGGAAGAGATCAGGAACTCAAACACCCTGTTTGGCGAGACGTACGCCATCGCGATCGAGATCAGCGCGACAACGGTGCCGATCAGGATCGCCCGGACCGGGACTCCTCGTTTGTTGATCTTGACGAGCGCCTTGGGGGCGTGTCCCTGCCGAGTCAGTGCGAACAGCATCCGCGATGTTGCGT
>JBBSQO010000026.1:0-10774 GCA_038244025.1 Propionibacteriales bacterium | reverse complement strand
ACCGCCGCCGGCTGGCCGTCTACGCCGACCGGGACCGGATCGCCCGCGACTTGCACGATTCAGTGGTCCAACGAATTTATGCCGTCGGACTCGGCCTGCACAGTGTGGTACGGCGACTCGCGGATGCCACCTTGGCCGACCGGGTGAACCGCTACGTCAATGATCTCGATGCCACCATCGCCGAAATCAGGACGACGATCTTTTCGCTGCACCATGAGGCGGGGACGGATCTGGGCGGACGCCACAGCGGCGTGCTGACCGTGGTAGCCGAGGTGTCTTCGGTGCTCGGGTTTGAGCCCAGGGTGACCCTTGACGGACCCATCGACAGTTCCATCCCGCCCTATCTGAACGACGACCTGCTAGCGGTCATCCGGGAGTCGCTGACCAATGTGGCTCGGCACGCGAAGGCGTCCGAGGCCACCGTGCTGGTCGGGGTCGACACCGCCGCCAAGACACTGCGGATCCAGGTAGACGACAACGGTGTCGGCATCCCGGACAAGATCGTCGGAGGTAACGGCCTGCACAACGCCGAGGCCAGAGCCCTTGCCGCCGGTGGTCATGCCGAGGTCAGCCGCCGCGCGGAAGGCGGCACCACATTCAGCTGGGCAGTCCCGCTGCCACTGTGAGCCGATCAACCACCACGGCCACGAGAATCACTCTGGAGCCGCGCGCTGTTTCTCTCCGCGGTTGAACAGGCGTCGCGCCACAGGTCATAGAGCGCCCCAGCAGCCTCAGGTGCGGCTGCCAGAATTCCCCCGGAGGTCGGGAAGGGATTGCGCTGCCCGGTTGAGTCGAGAACAACACCGCCAGCCTCGGAAACAATGAGGGCCGCGGCAAGGTGGTCGACCGGGCCGAATCTTCCAATCACCGCACCGACTCCCCGCCCTGCCGCGACGCCGACCAACGTCATCGTGCCTGATCCCATGATCCGCATCGTGCAGTGTCGCTCGCCAAGAGCCGCAAGCATTTCTAGCATGCCTGGCCAGGCCAGATGGTTCGCGAGTTCGGTCGAGACAACTCGGCCGAGCAGCGGATCCGCTGTTGGCTGGTGGGAGGAAAGCTTCAACGGCAAGGCATTGAGTTCTGCTCCACGTCCGCGCACGGCCGCGAAGAGGTCACCGCGCCACGGGTCCGCGACTACGCCAACCAGCGGGATGTGATCAAGAACGAGGGCCAGCGAGAAGGCATTCCATGGAATCCCATTGGCGAGGTTGGTCGTTCCATCAACGGGATCGAGGTACCAGCAGGGAACACCGGGCACTGCCGCTCCTCCCATCTCTTCACCGACAAATCCGTGGGTACCAAATCGCTGGCCGATAAACTCGCGGACGTGGCGCTCGACGGCGACATCCACCTCGGTGACCAGGTCGGCGGCATCCTTCTTGGTAGAGATGTGCCCCGGGTCGCTTGAGCTTGCGAAGTTGATCGCCCATTGCCCGAGCTCTCTTGCGACGGCCAGAGCCTCGTCGAGGTCGAGATCCGACGGCCGTGCGGTGTCTGGTCCTGCACCGCCGGACGGTTCTTCGGTGACAATTTCCTGCAGTTGCTCTAACTGATTGGTCGTCACGCAATCCACTCCCAGCCCAATCGCCCAGCGCATCGTCGACTCATCGTCCACCGTCCACACCGCCACCTTGCAACCGAGCGCGTGCACGTCCTCGACCATGGCACGCGACAGATACAAGAAATCGGAATTGATGTATTCGGGGCCGAGGTCGTCAATATCCGCCATGGTAGGCGAGTAGGCCAGGTCCCACGGCATCCAGATGCG
Source organism: Propionibacteriales bacterium (assembly GCA_038244025.1). Classification (GTDB taxonomy): domain Bacteria; phylum Actinomycetota; class Actinomycetes; order Propionibacteriales; family Propionibacteriaceae; genus Microlunatus. The sequence continues at coordinate 9,003 of JBBSQO010000026.1, read as the reverse complement.
CGCCGACGGATCCAACGAGCGGATGATGCGCATGCCATCGGCGTGTCCACACCAGGCAATTGGCGCATCTGAACCGGCGGCCACCCGATAGGCGGCTTCGGCCGGCTCCGCGGTTTCCATATCGATCAGCAGTGTCGAGGACGAATTCCCGAACAGCTCGAGCACCTCGACCAAGAGCGGCAGCCGGTTGTCTTTGTTGCCCAACTCACGCAGCTGTGACCAGGTCAGGTCCGCAACCTGTGCGTCCACACCCCATAGCCGGTTTAGGGTCGCATCGTGCAGCACCACGACGGCACCGTCTGCGGTCACGCGGACGTCAATCTCGACGAAGTCCGCGCTGGCCGCAAGAGCAGAGCGGATCGCCGGCAGCGTATTTTCTTGATACTGGCTCGAGTCGCCCCGATGCGCGCACACTCGCGTTCCGTGCCGTCCGGACGAGCGGGCCGTCGCCGTCATCGGCCGGACTCTTCGTTGCTCGTACCGCCGACGAGCAGATTGTCCCGGAACGCCATCGCCTTGACGATTCTGGCGAAGCCAGACGATCCGATCGGCGGAACATCGTCTCCGGACAGGTAGGCGCGCAACAATGCATCAGGACGTTGCAAATAGACTTCCTGGAAATGTCCCCGCGGCACAATCCGCTCGACCGTCGCTGGCAGGCTTCCCGGCACCTGGTCATCGGTGAAAAGAACGTCCTCCGGCCGGATGCCGACAACGTCTGGGCCAGGGACGATTGCGCCGTTAGCCAAGCTGCCGTCGATACGGTTCATGCTGCCGATAAACGTCGCAACGAAGGCGGTTCTCGGGTGCGAGTAGAGCTCGGCTGGCATGCTGTACTGCTCGATCCGGCCTTCGTTCATGACGGCGATCCGATCCGACATGGACAGCGCCTCATCCTGGTCGTGAGTGACGATGACGGTGGTGATGCGCAGTCGCTGCTGAATTTGCCGGATGTCTTCACGCACCTTGACCCGCAGCTTGGCGTCCAGGTTGCTCAACGGTTCGTCCAGCAACAACAAGTCCGGCTCCTGCACCAGAGCCCGGGCAAGCGCAACACGCTGCTGTTCGCCGCCAGAGATCTGGCCCGGACGGGAGGTTTTGTGGTGCAGCAGGTTGACCAGGTCAAGCACGGCCGTCACCCGCCGCTCGATCTCAGGCTTAGGCAACTTGCGTAGCTTGAGCGGGAAGGCAACATTTTTGAAAACGCTCATGTGCGGCCAGAGGGCATAGTTCTGAAAAACCATGGCACTCGGGCGTCTTTCGGGGCCCAGCCGCGTCACATCGCGCCCCGCAACCTCGATCGTGCCCTGGTCGGGGCTGAGAAATCCGGCAATCATGCGCAGCGTGGTGGTCTTTCCGCAGCCAGAGGGGCCCAGCAGGGAGACCAGCTCACCCTCGTTCACGGACAGGTCGAGATTGTCGATAATCGTTCGACCGCCCAGCACCTTGCTCAACCCGCTCACCCGCAAGCCGGCACCGGCTTCTCCCTGACCGGTGGAGCTGGCATCTGTCGGCTGGCCTGTTTGAGTCGGCTGCTCTGTTTGAGTCGGCTGCCCTGTTTGAGTCGACTGCACTGTTTGATCTGGTGTGCTCATCGCACACTTCCTATCGGATCTGGAAGCCTTCTGCCAGCTGGCCACCCATGATGTGCTTGCGGACGGTCAACAACAGGGCTATGGACGGGATGGACATCAGGATGGAGAAGACAGCCGCCACCTGCTTGGGGTAGTTCAGCACGAGCGTATACATCTGTGTCGGCATCGTGTAGTACTCCGGTGCGCCGACAAGGTAGGTGCCCTGCGCCTCATCGAAGGCAACCAGGAATGACATCACCACGGCGACCAGGATCCCCGGCAGCGCCATTGGCAGGGTGATGCTGAAGAATACCCGGATCTTGGCTGCCCCGGCATCCCTGGCCGCCTCCTCGAGGCTGCGCGGTACGGCAGCGAAGGCCGCAGCCGGGATCCAGGTCATAAAGATGACCGTGCCCAGAATCTGCACGATCACGATACCGGCGACGGTATTCATCAAATTTAGCGTGTAGAAGAGTGACGCGATCGTGGCGAAGAGACCCATCTTCGGGAACGCATTGGTGGCAAATAGACCGATCAGAAAGGACTTCCTCGCGAAAAAGTTATAACGGGCGAATGCATAGGCGGCGGGCAGGCAAATAGCCGCAGAACACAACACAACGATCGGAGTAATGGACAATGAGTTTTGTACCGACACAGCGAGTTCTCGGTTCTTGAAGACCGTCTGCCACCAGCGCAGCGTCCACGAGTCCGGCAACAACTTTGGATAGGTCCAGCTCTCCGCGAAGGCGTGGATACCGAGCCAGAGCACGGGCCCGAGGATGAAGATGACCATGAACGCGATAAAAAGGGCGATCAGGAGTCTGGCGGAAAAGTGGGCCAGCCGGTTGGTCGAGGCCAGTTGGGCGCTTTGGCCGAGCCGAACCGGCGCCGCGTACCCTGCTGCCGAAGGCGGCACCACGGTCCCTGCTGCCGAAGGCGACGCCACGGTCTTGGTCAGCTCACCCATTCACACCCTCCCCGAGTCCTTGGCGCTACGGAAGTTGGCCCAGACATAGAATGCGGCAATACCGGAGGCTGCGACGAAGACGGTGAATGCCATCACGATGGACTGTTGCGGCCGGTTGAACGAGATGAAGTAGTTGGTCAGTTCGACCCCGAGCATATTCGGCGCGTTCGGACCGGTGAAATACGGGACGGTGAAGGAGCCGATGATGTTGATCGCGGTAAACGTTCCGGCGATCACGATAGGGACGAAGGCCATGGGAATCATGATGGAGAAGACGATGCGCAGGAACCCAGCACCAGCGTCCCTTGCGGTCTCGATCATCGCATCGGGGATGCCCTGCAAACCGGACGAAATCATCAGCACCGCGAAGGGCAAGGAAGTCCAGATGGAACCAATGATGATAGCGACGATCGTGAATCCCCAAATCGGGCCCTGGAGTCCAAACTGGGCGAAGATGCTTCGGACAAAGCCATCCCCGGAGTAGAAGGTGAGGATTGCCCAGGACGCGATGACCACTGGGATGAAAAGGGGGACGACAGCGAGCCCGGAAAGGAGGTTGGCGAGCCAGCCTCCCCGCATTTTCAGGTACAGGCCAATCCCCATGGCCATGAACAACACGATGATCGCGCTGATCAGCGTGACCACAACAGTGACGACCAGGTCGGCAAGGAACCCGGGGTTGCCGAAGACCTCCCGGTAGGCCTCGAATGTTCCCCACCAGTGCTGTGCCCGGTGGACGTTCAAACCGATCGCCGCGACGACCGAGTTCAGCCCGCCAGTGAAGCCGAGACTGAACCCCAGGGCAAGGACTATCGGAAAACCGACGAACGCGAGGATGAGCAGGATGGGCGGTAACGCCATCACAAAGCCGAGGGGCGAGAGCTCCGAAGTCTTCTTGGGTCCGGCGCTCATTGTGGCCGCGGCTCTTCGCATCCTAGCCAGGGACCTTCTGCGACCACAGCCGGTTCAAGTCCTGCGTCATTGAGGCGTAGTAGGGCAGCCGTAGCTGGGTGACATCTGCATTCTTGAACTTCTTCTGCACGCTCGACGGCAGCTTATCGAGACTGATGACCGGATAGCCGGCGATGCTGTCGGCCATCAGCGCCTGGGCCTTTGGGGTCAGCAACCAGTTGACCAACGTCAACGCCTCCTTCTGGTGGGCCGACGTCTTGGGAATTCCCAGGTAGGCAGCGCCACCGGTAAACGATGGGTCCGAGATCTGCGTATAACCGATGTTCTTTGGAATCTGCCCATTCTTCTGTCCGGTAATGAACTGGTCCGACCACACCGGCGCCATGGAAATCTGTCCACTGGAGAGCAGATCGAGCACCTGATTGTTTCCGTTGGGATAGACGCCCTTCTGGTAAATATAGGGCTTCAGTCCTGCGAGTGTGGTGAAGCCTTTGTCCCAGGAAGACTCGGCGTCGGGCACGTAACCAACTACCATCTTTTCCCGGGTGCCCGCGGGTACGTACTTGTCCAGCACGGTGGTGACGAAGGATTGGCCGGAGCCACCCGAGTCGGGCGTGTTGTAGGTGAACTTTCCCGGATGCGCTTTTACCCAGGCGAGCAGGTCATCCAGCGTCTTGGGCGGCTTCGGGATGGTCTTGGTATCGTAAGCAAGCAGCACCGACGAAGCACGATAGGGAATGCCGCCGGCTCCGCCTGCCTTCACCACGTTGTCGGGGACGTCCGAGAGGGCAGCGACATCGCTGACGGAAACCGGTGTGAGCAGTCCGCCGGCGGCCGCCTGGGACACGAAACCGGCGTCGACCAGGTCGAAGCCGGGATTCTTCTTCTGCTTCGTTGCGCTGGTCAGCTTCGCCATCGTTTGCGAGTCGTGTTGCCCGTGAAGATCGAGGTTGACCTTGACGCTGTAGCCAGGATTCGCCTTAATGAATGTGGGGATCAACGACTTCTGCCAGAGCCCCTGTACGTTGGTGTCCCCACTGATGAACACGGTGACCGTCTTTTTCGCACCGCTGCTATCCGCCGACGTGGGCGCATTACTGCTTTGGACGCAACCCGCGAGCGCAAGTGCCGCGATGGACGCCAAGACGGTCGTGATCAAGAAATGCCGCTTTTTCATCGCTGATCTCCTACTGGTGGTGCGCCGAAGCAATCCCAGACAGACCGCTGGTCATTGCGGTCATCACTTTTTACCGCGACCACAACGTCCGCGGCCACCCTAGGTCCACTTGCGCCAACGGATGCGAGCGCCATTGCCACTTTGTCGTAAGGTACAGACAAGTGCGAACGAGTTCAAGAGGGACGTTTCAAATTTACGGGATCGTGACGTTTGCCTTATGGCGGCCGGCATCGGCAAGGCCGGGCTCTGAGCCTGCGTAGGAAGTGCAGCCATCGACAACTGAGCCCGACCCGGCGCGCTGGTCGGAACTACTGTGCTGGTCGGAACTACGATGGTCGGCGATGTCCATTCCGTCTCTGCTGCCGCACATCAGCTTCGCCGACGATCTGCCGATCAGTGCCTGGCGGGACCGGATCGCCGAAGCGATCACCAACCACCAGGTCGTCATCGTGGCCGGCGAGACAGGGTCGGGCAAGACCACCCAGCTGCCCAAGATCTGCCTGCAGCTAGGGCGGAAGGCCATCGGCCACACCCAGCCGCGCCGGATCGCTGCTCGCAGTGTCGCGGAGCGGATTGCCGAGGAGCTGAAGACTTCGGTCGGGGAGCTGGTCGGCTACCAGGTGCGGTTCACCCGGAAGGCCTCGGTCGATACCCGGATCAAGGTGATGACCGATGGGGTTCTGCTGGCCGAGATCGGCCACGACCGCGACCTTCGCCGCTATGACACGATCATCATTGACGAGGCGCACGAACGCAGTCTTAACATCGACTTCCTGCTCGGCTACCTCAAGCAGCTGCTGCGGCGCCGGCCCGGTCTCAAGGTGATCGTCACGTCGGCCACCATCGACACTGTCCGGTTCTCCGAGCACTTCGGCAACGCGCCGATCATTGAGGTTTCCGGCCGCAGCTATCCGGTCGAGATCCGCTATCGTCCGCTCCATGGCGATGCTGCTGCCTCCGATGGGACGACACCTCATGGTCGGTCCGTATCGGACCGTGACCAGCTCGTACCAGACGGTGATCGAGACCAGCTGGAGGCGATCGGTGATGCCGTTGTGGAGCTGCGTACGGTCGGTGATGGCGACATCCTGGTCTTTCTCTCCGGGGAGCGGGAGATCAGGGATACCGCCGATGCGTTGGCGGCCCTCAGTTTGAGGAATTGTGAGGTGCTGCCGCTGTACTCTCGGTTGTCTGCTGCCGAACAGCATCGCATCTTCCAGCCCCATCCGGGGATGCGAATTGTGCTGGCCACGAACGTCGCCGAGACCTCCCTGACGGTGCCGGGGATCCGCTACGTGGTCGATGCTGGTACGGCCAGGATCTCGCGCTACTCGGCCCGGACCAAGGTGCAGCGACTGCCGATCGAGCCCATCTCGCAGGCATCGGCCAACCAGCGCGCGGGCCGTTGCGGCCGGGTGGCAGCAGGCGTTTGCATCCGGCTCTACAGCGAGGCCGACTTCGAGTCCCGGCCGGAGTTCACCGAACCGGAGATCCTGCGCACTAACCTTGCCTCGGTGATCTTGCAGATGACCGCGGCGGACCTGGGCGACATTGCCGCGTTCGGGTTTGTCGAGCCTCCCGACCCGGCCCAGATCACCGACGGTCTGCGGTTGCTGGATGAGCTGGGAGCGCTCGCCAACAAGGGAGATACGGCCAGCAAGGGGAATGGGGCGAGCAAGGGAAATCGGCACCACCCGCAGCTGACCTCGGTCGGCCGCCGGCTGGCCCGGATCCCGCTTGACCCCCGGATGGGCCGGATGGTGCTGGCGGGGGAGCGGTACGGCTGTGTCAAGGAGATGTTGATCATCGTCGCCGGGATGTCGATCCAGGACCCACGGGAGCGACCGGCCGAGAAGCAGCAGCAGGCCGATGAGCTGCACCGGCGGTTCTGGGCCCCGATGAGTGAAGATCGCAGCGTTGAACAGCCGTCCGGAGTAGCCAGGTCCGAACGTACTCAAACCAAAAGTCGTGGCCGCCTTGATGCGGCCAGGATGGACGACAGCTCCAAGGACTACAGCTCAGGGGGACAGGGGCCTGCCGACGGCAAGCCACCGGTCGACGGCAGCGACTTCGTAGCCCTGTTGCGGTTGTGGGACTACCTGGTTGAGCAACAGAAGGCCTTGTCCGGCAACGCATTCCGGCGGATGTGCCGAGACGAGTTCCTGCACTTCCTGCGGATCCGGGAGTGGCAGGACCTGCACACCCAGCTTCGTGGCATCAGCCGGGAGCTGAAGCTGGAGCGCAACGCTGGCCCGGCGGCACCGGACCAGATCCACACCGCGATCCTGACCGGCTTGCTGTCCCACATCGGGCTGGCCGACCTGAAGGAGGAGAAACGCCAACCCCAGCCGAAGCGACGGGGACGCACCGGGCCAAGGGAGTATCTCGGTGCCCGCGGCTCCAGGTTCGCCATCAACCCCGGCTCCAGCGTGGCGAAGATCCAGCCGCCGCTGGTGATGGCCGGTGAGCTGGTGGAGACCGGCCGGCTCTGGGCTCGGATGGTGGCCGGTATCGAGGCCGGCTGGGTGGAGGAGGTCGGTGGCCACCTGCTGAAACGCAACCACTCCGAACCGCACTGGTCGGCCAGGGCCGCGGCCGTGCTGGCGTACGAGCGGGTCACCCTGTACGGCGTGCCCATCGTCAGCCAGCGGCCGGTCAACTATTCCCGGGTTGATCCGGCTGGGGCGCGGGAGATCTTCATCCGGTCCGCCTTGGTCGAGGGGGACTGGCGCACCCGGCACCACTTTCACCGGCACAATGCAGAAGTACGGTCCTTGGCCGAGAACCTGGAGGAGCGTACCCGGCGTCGGGACATCGTCGTCGACGACCAGGTGATCTTCGACTTCTACGATGCCCGGATCCCGGCCGACGTCGTGTCTGGCGCACACTTCGACTCTTGGTGGAACAAGGAACGACTCACACAGCCGGAGCTGCTCGACCTCACTCTGGACGACCTGATCGCGACCGACTCCGATGCCGTCGACCCCGCCGCCTTCCCCGACGTCTGGCCGGTCGGTGACCAGCACTTCGACATCGGCTACACCTTCGACCCCGGCTCGGGACGAGACGGCGTAGCGGCGGAGATTCCGGTGGACGTCCTCAACCAGGTCGACGCCGCGGCGTTCAGCTGGCAGGTGCCGGGGCTGCGCCCCGAGCTGGCCACCGAACTGATCAGGTCGCTGCCCAAGGCGGTCCGGCGGAACTTCGTGCCGGCACCGGAGTTCGCCCGTAAGGCACTCGACTGGCTCTCCCACCATGACAGCCCGACGTTGAGCGAGTCGTTGCCGCAGGCTCTGGCCCGGGCATTGCGGTCGCTGACCGGCATCATCATCGAGCCGGCCCAGTGGGAGACCACGCCGCTGCCCGACCATGTCCGGGTCACGTTTGTGGTGGTGGAAGCCGGCCAGTCCGGCGCCGTGCTGGCCGAGGGCAAGGACCTGGCCCTGCTCAGGCAGCAGCTCGCGCCGCAGCTGTCGAGCACCCTCAACCGGGCGGCGGCGGAGGTCACCCGGTCCGGGGCCACCGACTGGGTCTTCGCCCATATCCCCGTCCAGCTGGACCTGCATCGGGGCGGCCGCCACATCGTCGGCTATCCGGCCCTGGTCGACGAGCAGGCCAGCGTCGGGCTGGCCGTGCTCGACACCGTCGACCGGCAGCGAGCCAGCCAGCGAACCGGACTACGGCGGCTGGTGACCCTGAAGACACCGGACCCCACCAAATGGGTCATCTCCCAGCTCGGCAACAATGACAAGCTGGCGCTGGGAAGAAGCCCGTACGACTCCGTACCCGCCCTGCTGGCCGATGCCCGGCTCGCCGCGGTCGGAGCCGGCATAGCTACCACGGTCGACGATCCGGGAGACGTCCGCGACGAGGCGACCTTCCGCAGGCTGTGCGAGGCCGTTCGGCAGCAGAATGCGGACCGGATGCGCTCGATGGTCTCGACCGCTGCCCAGGTGCTGCGACTGCATCAGTCAGTGCAGGTTGGTCTGGCCGGTCTACCAGCCACCTCGGCGCAGGCCCCGATCGGTGAGGCCGTTGACGATATGTCCGAGCAGCTGGCCAACCTGGTCTTCGCTGGTTTTATTGCCGCCACCGGGGAACCGCACTTCGGGCGTCTGGTGCGCTACCTGAAGGCGATCGAGGTCCGGATCGAGGCTCTGCGGGCCGCTCCGGGTAAGGACCGGGCTGGGCTGGAGACCATGGTTGGCGTCGAGGATGCCTACGCCGCGCTCTGCGCCGCCGCTCCGACTGGCCAGCTGCCGGTCGAGATCGAGGACATCGGCTGGCTGCTGGAGGAGCTGCGGGTCAGCCTGTTTGCCCAGACGCTCGGCACCAGCCAGCCGGTCTCGGCCAAACGGGTGATGAACGCGATT
>JBBSQO010000025.1:0-10905 GCA_038244025.1 Propionibacteriales bacterium | reverse complement strand
TGTCGCCGTCGGAGGCGATGCAGTAGATGTGATGATCAAAAGGTGACTCACCCGGGGCAGCGCCCGGGTCGAACAGGCCACGCTCGCGCCGGGCGGCCATTGCCATCCCAACCGCGTTACCGACGCCCTGGCCGAGCGGTCCGGTGGTGGTCTCCACACCGTCGGTGTGACCATGCTCGGGGTGACCCGGGGTCAGTGATCCCCAGGTGCGCAGCGACTTGAGATCGTCCAGCTCCAAACCGAAACCGCCCAGATAGAGCTGGATGTAGAGAGTCAGGCTGGAGTGTCCGCAGCTGAGCACGAACCGGTCGCGGCCGGGCCAACGGGTGTCGGCCGGGTTGTGCCGCATGATCCGTTGAAACAGCGAGTAGGCCACCGGTGCCAGGCTCATCGCCGTACCGGGGTGGCCGTTGCCCACCTTCTGTACGGCATCGGCAGCCAGCACCCGGACGGTGTCCACGGCGAGCCGGTCGAGATCGGTCCAGCCCTCGGGCACTTCGGCTTGGTCAGCTTTCTCGGTCACGGATGAGTTCCTTCCAGTCAATGTTTAGAGTCGAATGGGTTCAGAGTCGAATCTGTTCAGGGTCCACTGGGTGCAGAGCTGCAATGACAGGGCTACCCGGGTCTTAGTACCCACATATGGTGCCAAGTATGGTGACTGCGCATCCTGTTCTGCTCAGCGAAGTTTGCTCGTGTTTCATTCCGAGCCTACCGGCCGGGAACGGGCCTGCGTACAGGCTGGCGGCCTTCTTTTGACGCCGGACTGGAATGGCTGATCGGGCGGGGAGAGTCGATGTGCGATTCGCAGCAGGGCGACATAGACTCCCAGTTAGGTGCTGACCGACCCGGAATGCGCTTGAAAACAAGATCGTAAGAGCCAGAACAAGACGAGCCAAACAAGACGGTAAGAGGACGTGTGACCAGCATCGACGCGCCGGCATCGACGGCGAGGCCAACCTCCGGGGCGACCACGTCAGTGTCCCGGCGAGATGTGCTCAAGGCCTACGTCGGGCTCACCAAGCCGAGGATCATCGAGCTGTTGCTGGTGACGACGGTGCCGGCCATGTTCCTGGCTGCCGGCGGAGTGCCGCCGCTGCTGCTGGTGTTGTCCACCATGCTCGGCGGCCTGTTTGCGGCCGCCAGCGCGAGCGTTTTCAACTGTGTGCTCGACCGGGATATCGATGAGCAGATGCGGCGGACCCGGCGCCGCCCCTTGCCGCGCCACACGGTGAGCCCCTTGGCCGCGACCATCTTCGGTGCCGTGCTGGGGATCGCCGCAACCCTATGGCTCGGGTTCTTCGTCAACTGGCTGTCGGCGTTGCTGGCGCTCGGGGCCAATGCCTTCTATGTCTTGGTCTACACCATGCTGCTGAAGCGGCGCACCTCACAAAACATCGTCTGGGGTGGCATCGCCGGCTGTTTCCCGCCACTGATCGGCTGGACGGCGGTCACCGGTTCCGTCGCGGTGGCGCCGTTTGTCCTTTTTGCCATCGTCTTCTGCTGGACGCCACCGCACACCTGGGCGTTGGCGATGCGTTATCGCGATGACTACGCCGCTGCCAAGGTGCCGATGCTTCCGGTCGTGATGGCCCCGGTCGGTGTGGCCGTCCGGATCACCGTCTACTCGGTGCTGACGGTGGCGACCTCACTGGCGTTGTGGCCGGTTGCCCACACCGGCTGGATCTATCCGCTGGTCGCGGGTGTCACTGGGGTGGCCCTGCTCTGGGAGTCGATCCAGCTGCTGCGGCGGGCCCGGCGCGGTCTGACCGGGGCGTTGCTGAAGCCGATGCGGCTGTTCCACTGGTCGAACTCCTACCTGGCGCTGGTGTTCGTTGCCGCGGCCATCGACCCGCTGATCTTCTAGCAGATCGGGCTAGCTCACCGACCGCCGCTCGCGGTAGGCGGCCACATTCAGCCGGTTGCCGCAGCTGCGTTCGCAATAGCGCTTGGAACGGTTCCGGGAAAGGTCGACCACCACGTCCCGACAGTCGTCGGCCTCGCAGATGCGCAGCCGGTCGAGCTCCCCGGCCCGGATGATGTCGGTGAAGGCCATCGCGGCCTCGACGGCCATCCGGGTGGCTAGTGGCGCCTCGGGACGGGTGGCGTGCAGGTGCCAGTCCCAGTTGTCGTGCTTGACGAGCTGGGGGAGGGCTGCCGCCACGGACAACAGCGTATTGGTGATGAAGACAGCCTGGTCCTCGTTCGCACCCCAGACCTCGCGTAACCGGGGCCTCAGCTCACGGACCGCCTGCAGCTCCCGCTGGTCGTGGGTACGGCTGCCGGAGAACTCATAGCGGGTAACGAACTGGTCGAGGTCCGCCTGGTCGGTCAGCGCATCACCGTCGCTGCCGTCGGTATTCACCAACGCGGCAGCCGTCTTCAATGAGACATCCGTGTCATGAGTGAATAGCATCTTGACTCCTGACAAGTTGAGTGTTCTACTGTCATCAGTGTAATCGCTGATCACTCATTACAGCAATCAGCTCGCCATCCGCCACCACTATTGCCGAAGAGAGCCCTTTCGTGTCGTCCCAGACCGCCACCAGTCCGGTCCTCCCGGTCGCGTCGGCCACACCTGTTGCTCCGTCCACTGCCGCCGGGCTGGGGATGGCGTTGCTCTCGGCCGCCTCGTTCGGGGTCTCCGGCTCCTTTGCCAAGGCGCTGCTGGACAGTGGCTGGTCGCCGGGTGCGGCGGTTGTCGTACGGCTGACCGGGGCAGCAGCGGTGATGATCATCCCGACCCTTCTGCTGCTGCGTGCCCACTGGGGCGTGCTGCGGCGGAACGCCGGGTTGCTGATCGGGTACGGCATCGTCGGGGCGGCCGGGGTCCAGGTCTGCTACTTCAACGCGATCCGTCATCTTCCCGTCGGGGTGGCGTTGTTGCTGGAGTATCTGTCACCGATCCTGATCGTCGGCTGGCTATGGCTGACTGCCCATCTCCGCCCCCGTCGGCTGACGGTGGTAGGCGCGTCGCTGGCGGTGGCTGGCCTGGTCCTGGTGCTCGACCTGACGGGCACCGGCAGCATCAGCATCACCGGTGTCCTCTGGGCGCTCGGCGCTGCGGTGACCAACGCAACCTACTTCATCATGGCGGCCCGGAAGGCGGACGAGATTCCGCCAGTGGTGATGGTGGGCGTCGGGATGGTGCTGGGGACTGTCACGGTCGTACTCCTCGGACTGGTCGGCGTGCTGCCGCTCGTCTTCGCCAGCAACGACACCCTGGTCGCCGGCGTCCGTACCTCGTGGCTCGTCCCGGCCCTGGCCATGGTCCTGCTGGCCACCGTGGTCGCCTACCTGACCGGCATTGTCGCGGCCCGCCGACTGGGGTCCAAGGTGGCATCCTTTCTGGCCCTGACCGAGGTGCTCTTTGCGGTGCTGGCGGCCTGGCTGATGCTTGGCGAGGTCCCGTCAGCGATGCAGCTGGGCGGGGGTGTGTTGATCGTTGCCGGTGTGGTCTGCGTCCGCCTCGATGACCTGCGCTCGCGGGGTACGGGACCGGACGGAGAGCAACAGATCCGTCGCAGCCGCCATCGCCAGGCTGGCGCCGAGCAGGTGCAGGATGACCAGCACGACGGGCAGCCCGGTGAAGTACTGGGCAAAGCCGATCGTCCCCTGGACCAGCTCAACCACCAGTAGCAGAATGGCTGCCCGGTTACGGAGCAGCACGATACAGGCGAGGGTGCTGGCGACCACGCCGTAGACCGCGATGGCATGCAGATGGCTGACGACCACCCCGTCGAAGCCGGTCCGGGCCGCCCCCCGGGCACCGGAGTGCGGTCCACTCCCGGTCACCACGGTGCCGACCCAGACCGTTATGCACATCAGCACGAAGGTGGCCCGGACCAGCACCAGGGGCGGCTGCGCGACCGGCACCCGGGGCAGGTCGTACACCCGGTAGATGAACAGCACGCAGACACAAATCAGGGCCAGCGAGGCCAGCAGGTGCAGGGCAACGACAAACGGGTTCAGGTGCGACAAGACGGTGATGCCGCCGATCACTGCCTGGATGGGAATGCTGATCCCGAGGATGATCGCCAGCAGCCGGAGGTCCTTGCGGGGCTGGCCGTTCGTCCGCAGCCGCCAGGCGGTGACGAGGGTGCCGACGACGATGATGACGAGTACAAAGGTGACCAGCCGGTTGCCGAACTCGATCAGCCCGCGATGCCCGAGGGCCGCATGGGGTATGTAGGCATCCGCCGTACAGCGCGGCCAGGTCGGACAGCCCAACCCGGAGTCGGTCAGCCGCACCACCGCCCCGGAGACCACGATCAGGATGTTGCCGATCAGAGACGCGACCGCCCACCGGCGCAGTGCCACCGTCCCGGTGAAGAGCCGCATCACGACGTCCATCGAAAAACCTTCCGTGCCAAGAGCACCGCTGCCGCTGCCCACACCATGAGTACCACCAGCGGTAGCCAGGACAAAGTTGCGATTGAGGCATGGCGCAGCGCTTCGCCGAGGGCAGCCGTCGGCAGCAGCTGGATTGCCGGTTGCAGCAGCTGCGGATAGGTCGCGACCGGGACCATGATGCCGCCGCCCACCAGGAAGATCAGGTAGATCAGGTTGGCCACCGCCAGGGTGGCTTCGGCTCGCAGCGTGCCCGCCAGGGCGAGGGCAAGGCCGGCAAAGCAGCTGATGGCCAATACGACCGAGGCAACCGCGATCACGGTCGGCAGCACCCCGAAAGCGGGTCGCCAACCGAGGATCAGGCCGACAACCGCGAGGATGACCAACTGGCCGATCGTCACCAGAGCGACGGCTACCGCCTTTCCGGCCAGCAGCCCGGTTTTGCCCAGTGGCGTGGCCGCGAGCCGCTCCAGTACGCCGTACCGTCGATCGAAGCCGGTGGCAATGGCCACCGAGGTGAACGATGATGACCAGACGGCGAGCGCCAGTACCGACGGCGCTAGGACTGCCAGGTCACCGAACCGTCCGCCGACAAAATGTCCGAGCAGCAGCAGGGCAACGGGGATGACCAGCGCCAGTAGCAGCTGTTCGCCATTGCGCACCAGGAGCTTCGCCTCGATCAGGCCGTGGCTGATGATGCGTCGGGCCGGCGTGGCCGCAGCGGCCGCGGGTCGGAAATCCAGGGCAGTCATCTCACTTCTCGGCATCTCACCAGTCCACCTCAGGCCAGCGTCCGCGCAGTCGTATGGGACAAGAAGACATCCTCCAACGTGCAGCCGCCGTGGGTGAGCTCTGCGACGGTGCCGGCAATCGACACCCGGCCCCGATCCATGATGAAGATCTGGTCGGCCAGCTTCTCGGCCTCGTCCATAGCGTGAGTGGTGAGCAGTACGCTGACGCCGCAGTCTCGCAACTCGGTCAGCAAGGACCAGGTGGCCCGGCGCGCATGGGGGTCCATCCCGGCCGTCGGCTCATCGAGGAAGACCAGTTCGGGCCGGCCGATCAGTGCCCCGGCCAAATTGACTGACTGCTGTTGGCCGCCGGACAGCCGCCGGTACGGAGTGCTGCGGAACTCGGCGATACCCAACTGGTTGATCAGCTGGTCGACGTTGAGGGGATGGGCGTACAGCGACGCGAGGTAGCGCAGCAGCTCGGCTGGCTTAACCCCCGACCAGGCGCCGGTGCTCTGCGGCATCATCCCGACCTTCGCCCGGGCGAGCGGTGAGCCTGGGACTGCTCCGAGCACCCTGATCGAACCGCCGCTCGGCCTCAGCAGCCCGGCACAGCATCGGACCAGCGTGGTCTTGCCGGCGCCATTGGGGCCGAGGATGCCGGTGATGCGGCCCGCGTCGGCCCGAAGTGTCAGGCCATCGAGGATTGCGCGCTCGCCAAAACGCACCTCCAGGTGCTCAACCAGGAGGGCGGCAGGGCTGGTGGTGGACACCGGATGAGTCTATTCCGGTGCATTGGGCGTGGCCATGGCAGCGCACGCTCGATGCCGGAGCACAGATGGGAATACTCCTGAGTGGGACTATCTCGAGAGGGGGTTCCCGTGCCGCAGACTGCGGGCTTGGTCGAGAGCTTGATATCCGCGGTTGGGGCGGATGTCGTCAGCATCGACCCCGGCTGACCTCGCGGCAACCAGTCACGACACCTGGCCGCTCGCGGTAAAATGGGCCCGCGCGGGCAGACACCCGTACCAGGCCGATGTTCTGGTCCGGGTGACATCGGTCGACCAGATTGCCACCGTGCTCGGCGTTGCGGCCGACACCGCTGCGAGCGACACGGCGTGCGCTACCCCGGTCACGGTGCGCGCGCTCGGATCCTCCGTCGCCGGCCAGCCGCTGCCGGTCGACGGCGGGATCGTGCTTGACCTCTCCGGGATTCCGGCCAGATACACGTGATCACGTCGGCCACGCTGAAGGTCTTCCCGGTCGCCGGGACGCAGCTCGTGCAGGCCTTCACGTTGCCGGCCCTCGATGACGGGCTGGCAGTTATGCGGGAGCAGCCCAGCCTCGGCATCCGTCCGTTCCTGGCCCGCCGCTTTGACTTCTCCACCGTGGAGAACCTGCTGGCGACGGAGGGCGGGTGCGCCGAGACAATCGAGGTCGCACCCAACTGGAGCGACATCAGTCGGTTGCACGTCGCGCTCAAGGAGGCGCTCGCCCCGTACGCGGACGAGGTTCTCGCACACTTTTCCCACGTGTACACGCAGGCCACCTCAATGTATGTGATCCTGCTCGGGAGCGCGCCAACAGATGCCGAGGCGCTGGAGCGGCTCGTGACAGCACCGTTACCAACACCCCATCGAGCAGCTGGTCCTTCTTCTTCTTCTTCTTCTCCTCCTTCTTCGTCGCCGACGGGTCCGCCCGGGCGTACTTCTTGGTGATCTCTTTGGGCGTTGCCATCGACAACCGTTGACCCATATCCCCGGAGTCCACTACAGCGCTCGAACCTGGGCCCTGGTTTCGCGAGCGGTTCTCCCGTGAGGCACGCACCCCACTTCGCGAGCACTTTAGGTGAGTCTCGTCGCCCTCTGTTCGTTCGCGCCGGGGAGCGCTATGTTGTGAACAGGGCCAAGGCGGCCAGCCGGTGGACGTGGTGTTCCGCAGGCTGCGGTGAGTTGAGTCGTAACGGAGCTGAGGTTTGTGATGGGTGACACGGCTGCTGACTATCTGTGTGAGCGTCTGATCGAGTGGGGCGTGGACACTATCTACGGCTTCCCCGGGGACGGGATCAACGGGATTCTCGGGGCGTTGCGCCGGCATCAGGATCGGCTGCGGTGGGTCCAGACCCGGCACGAGGAGATGGCCGCGTTCATGGCCTGCGGGCACGCCAAGTACACGGGCAAGGTCGCGGTGTGCATGGCGACGTCCGGTCCGGGCGCGATCCATCTGCTGAACGGGCTGTACGACGCGAAGCTGGACCATCAGCCGGTGGTGGCGATCGTGGGGCAGACGTTCGTGCGGGCGCTGGGGGGCCATTTCCAGCAGGAGGTGAAGCTGCTGCAGCTCTACAGCGACGTGGCCTCGGCCTACTGCGAGCAGGCCAACGAGCCGGGTTCGATTCGGCACACCGTGGACCGGGCGATGCGGATCGCGCAGGCGGAGAAGACGGTTACCTGCGTGATCATCCCGGCCGATGTGCAGGAGATGGACGCGGTCCCCAAGCAGCCGCATCTGACCCACACGATGCATTCCGGGGTCGGCTGGTGGCCGGGCCGGCAGGTTCCGGAGAAGCAGGATCTGCAGTCCGCGGCGGACCTGCTCAACGCCGGCAAGAAGGTGGCCATGCTGGTCGGGCAGGGTGCGCTGCACGCGACCGACGAGATCATCGCGGTGGCCGACATGCTGGGCGCCGGGGTGGCCAAGGCTCTGCTGGGTAAGGCCGCCGTCCCGGACGATGTCCCGTTCTGCACCGGCTCGATCGGGCTGCTGGGCACCAAGCCGAGCTGGGACATGATGCAGGACGCCGACACACTGCTGATGGTCGGCTCGTCGTTCCCGTACTCGGAGTTCCTGCCGAAGGAGGGCGCGGTCAAGGGCATCCAGATCGACCTGTACGGGCGGATGCTGTCGATCCGCTACCCGATGGACCTGGCGCTGGTCGGCGACTCCCAGCAGACCCTGGCCGAGTTGCTGCCGCTGCTGCACCGTAAGGACGACCGGTCCTGGCAAGACGGGATCAAGAAGAACGTGCAGGAGTGGTGGCGGTTGATGGACGACCGCGCGAAGCCGCGTGACCACGATGGGCGGGTGGTGCCGCAGGCACTCTTCGCCGAACTGTCCCGCCAGCTCCCCGACGATGCGATCCTGTCCTCGGACTCGGGGTCGGCGGCGAACTGGTACGCCCGCCAGGTGAAGATCCGGCGTGGGATGAAGGCGTCCCTGTCGGGGAATCTGGCCACCATGGTACCCGGCGTGCCGTACGCGATCGCCGCGAAGTTCGCCTACCCGGACCGGGTGGCGGTGGCGATGGTCGGTGACGGGGCGATGCAGATGGGCGGCATGGCCGAGCTGGTGACCGCCGCGAAGTACTACAAGACGTGGGCCGACCCGCGGCTGGTGTTCCTGGTGCTCAACAACGAGGATCTGAATCAGGTGACCTGGGAGCAGCGGGCAATGGAGGGTGACCCGAAGTTCGACGCCTCGCAGGAGATCCCCTACGTGCCGTACCACGCGTTCGCCGACCTGATCGGCCTGAAGGGCATCCGGGTGGACCGCGCCGACCAGATTGAGGCCGCGTGGCGGGAGGCGTTCGCCGCGGATCGGCCGGTGGTCATCGACGCGATGACCGACCCGGAGGAGCCGCCGATTCCCCCGCACGTCACCTTCGCCCAGATGAAGGCGATGACCAAGGCGTTCGCCGGCGCGCCGAAAGAGGGCCTGCCGGGTGCGGTCGAGGCGGTCCGCGAGTTCGCCGAAGAATTCGTTCCGGGACGGTGAACATGTCGATCCTGACCCGCACCCGGCAGCAGAAGTCGGACAGTCACGGCACTGTGGCCGGCGCCGAGCACCTGATCGACCGGCTGGTGGCCGACGTCGAGCACGGCCGGTTCGAACGGTCGCTGTCCGGGCTGACCGCGGTGGCCGCGGCGGTGACCACGGCGGAGATCTACCTGGAGCACTACAAGGCCAGCTTCGGCAACAAGTGGATGTGGAGCCCGATCCTGGTGACGCCGCCGGTGATGGTGGCCGGCATCGGCGGGGTGTTCTCCAAGCGGTGGGCCAAGACCGCCTTGCCGATCACCGCGGGCATCTACACGCTCAACGGCCTGATGGGTGAGTACTTCCACGCCCGGGGCGTGGCCCGCAAGCCCGGCGGCTGGGCACTCGCGTCCTACAACCTGCCGATGGGGCCACCGATCTCCGCACCGGGACTGATGTGCATCGTCGGCGGTATGGGCCTGCTAGCCGCCCTGCTGCGCCGCGAGAAGTAGGGGGCGGCGATGCCCGACCTGTCCAAGCCCGATCACCTGCCCAACCGCCGCCCGGATGGGGAACCACCGCGCCCGGACTGGCTGCCCAAGCAGCGCCGCGGCACCACGCCGCAGATGATCGGCCGCTACCCCGACTTCGACGTCTTCGACGCCGCCGACAGCTGGGATGATGCGACCCGGGACGTCATCGAGACACGGATGGCGCTGGCCGGGCGGCCGCTGCGCTTCTTCACCGCCGAGCAGGAGCCGACGCTGCGGGCGTTCTGCGACACCGCGATGGCCCAGGACGGTGAACCGCGGGTGCCGGTGCCCGAGTTCGTCGACGACAAGCTCGCCGCCGGGCGGCTGGACGGCTACCAGTACGCCGACATGCCCGATGACCGCGAGACCTGGGCGCTGGTCCTGCGCGGGCTGGACGAGGTGGCCCGGGCCCGGTACGGCAAGGACGGCTTCGCCGCCGCCGAGCCGGCCACCCGCGATGCGATCGTGGACGCGTTTTCCCACGCTCAGGTGTCCGGCGGCTCCTGGGACCAGCTGAACGTGTCGCGGGCGTGGAGCGTGGTCATGCACTCCGTGCTCACTGGGTTCTACTCCCACCCGTGGGCCTGGAACGAGATCGGGTTCGGCGGCCCGGCCTACCCGCGCGGGTTCATGCGGCTGGGCCCGATCAGCACCCGCGAGCCGTTCGAAACCCCGGGCGCGAGCCAGGAGGACCCGGCCCGCGCCGTGACCGAAGGCGGCCTCTGATGGGCGATCTGCTGCGCGGGATCCTCAAAGGCGCCGTAGGGCCCAAGCACAACGACTCCCGCTACCTGCTCGACGTCCACTCCCGCCAGCTGCCCGGCGAAGACACCATGCGCCGCTACCGGCCCGAGGATGAGGTCGACCTGGTCATCGTCGGCGCGGGCGCGGGCGGGTCGGTGCTGGCCCAGCGGCTGGCCCGGGCGGGGTGGCGGATCGTCATTTTGGAGGCCGGCCCGTTCTGGCACCCCGACACCGACTGGGTCAGCGACGAGGCGGGCTCGCATCACCTGTACTGGACGCAGAAGCGGATCATCGGCGGCTCCAATCCGATCCCGATGGGCAGCAACAACTCCGGCCGCGGTGTCGGCGGCTCGATGGTGCACTACGCCGGCTACTGCCCGCGCTTCCACCCGTCGGACTTCGCCACGTACTCCCGCGACGGGGTGGGCGTGGACTGGCCGATCGACTACGCGGACCTGCGCCCGCACTACGAGCAGGTCGAGCGCGAGCTGCCGGTGACCGGGCAGGACTGGCCGTGGGGGCATCCGCACCGCTACCCGTTCTCGCCGCACCCGGTCACCGAGATGGCCTCCACGCTGTGGCGCGGCGCCCGCAAGCTGGGCATCGAGATGCGGGTCGGCCCGGTCGGCATCGTCAACGGCACCTTCGGCAACCGGCCGCACTGCATCTACCGCGGCTACTGCCTGCAGGGTTGCAAGGTCAACGCCAAGGCCTCACCGCTCATCACCCACATCCCCGACGCCCTGGCCCACGGCGCCGAGGTGCGCGCTAACGCCATGGTCACCCAGGTCGAG
>JBBSQO010000024.1:0-10986 GCA_038244025.1 Propionibacteriales bacterium | reverse complement strand
CTGACCGAGCGGGCCGAGGCCGGGGTTGAGGTCAGGCTCTGCTTTGATGCCCTCGGCGGCAAGGGTGTCAAGCGCAAACACCTGGCCCGGCTGCGGGCGGCCGGCGGCGAGATCTATCCATTCTTCCCGAACAAGATTCCGTTGATCAACTTCCGGATCAACTTCCGTACCCACCGAAAGATCGCCGTCATCGACGGCCGGGTCGGCTATGTCGGCGGGTTCAACGTCGGTGATGAGTACCTCGGCAAGGACCCGAAGTTTGGCTACTGGCGGGACACCCATTTGAGGATCGTCGGTGGGGCGGTCGCGTCTTTGCAGAAGCGGCTGCTGATGGACTGGAATGCCGCCTGCCCGGAAGACCGGCAGGTCGGGTGGCTGGATCGGTACTTTCCCGACGGTCAGACCTACGGTGAGTCGGCCGACGATCATCATCATGGCGACGTCGGCATCCAGATCGCCTCCAGCGGCCCGGACTCGGACTGGGAGCGGATCAAGTACGGCTACCTCAAGCTGTTCAACCTGGCCCGGGACTCGATCTTCATCCAGACCCCCTACTTCATGCCGGACGCTGCCGTCCTGGAGTCGCTGAAGGTGGCAGCCAGATCGGGCATTGATGTCCGGCTGATGGTGCCGGACAAGCCTGACCACATCCTCGTCTATCCAGCGACGCTGAGCTTTGCCGACGAGCTGGCCGAGTGTGGTGCCACCGTCTATATCTACCGGGGCGGCTTCATGCACGCCAAGACAGTGCTGATCGACGAGGTGGTCGGCTCGGTCGGCACCGCCAACATCGACTACCGGAGCTTCCGGCTGAACTTCGAAGTCAACGCCTTTCTCTACGATGTCGATCTTGGCCGGCGGCAGGCTGACCTGTTCCGTTCCGACCTGGACGAATGCACCCTCTTCGATCACGACACCGTCTATCGGCATCCGGTCATCGGCCGGGTCAAGGAAAGTATCTCGCGGTTAGTCTCCCCGCTGCTCTGACTTGAAGCAGCATCAGCCCGGGGGCTGCTTCGCCACCTCCGACAGCGGGACGCCCGGGTCGCCCAGCGCGTCCGTATCGACCTGCCGACTCGCCAGTACCAGCTCCTTGATCGGGTCGATGCCGTCATCCCACATATTCGCGTGCATGCCGGCCAGGACCTTGCCTTGCTTCAACCAGAAGGCCTGGAACTCCCGCTTCTCGGTGTCGCCGCGGACGATGACCTGGTCGGCCTCACCCGGCTCGGCGTAGCCGATGTACTCCATCCCCAGGTCGTACTGGTCGGAGGAGAAGAACGGCAGGAAGTCAACGGCCGCGTCCTGGCCGAGCATGGCTTTTGCCGCGACAGGCCCGGAGTCGTTCGCCCAGGCCCAGTGCTCGACCCGGACCCGCCGGCCCAGCAGCGGATGATCAACGGCAGCGACATCACCGGCGGCGAAGACATGATCATCAGAGGTACGCAGCTGGGCGTCCACGTTGATTCCCCTGTCCCCGGCCAAGCCGGTGGCAGTGGCCCAGTCGATGACCGGCGCGGCTCCGATTCCGACGACGACGGCCCCAGCCGGGATCGTCTCACCTTCGGTGGTGACGACGCCGATGACCCGGCCATTCTCACCCTGGATGCTGGCGATCCCGGACCCCAGTCGCAGATCGACACCATGGTCGCGGTGGAGATCGGCGAATATCTCCGCCACCTCATCACCCAGCACCCGTTGCAGTGGCAGGTCGGCGGCCTCCAGTACGGTCACCGCAACGTCGTGCTGCCGGGCAGCGGAGGCAACCTCCAGTCCGATCCAGCCGGCGCCGACAATGACCATCGGGTCGCCGGAGTTGATCGCCTTCAGGATCGCGTCCGAGTCGCCGATATCGCGCAGGTAATGCACACCGGTCAGGTCCGCACCAGCGATGTTGATCTTGCGCGGCAGTGAGCCGGTGGCGATCAGCAGCTTGCCATAGTGGATTTCCTCGCCGCTGGCCAGCCGGACCGCCTGGCCTGCCAGATCGAGCGTTGCCACCGGGGAGCCCAGCTTGAGACCGATACGCTGCTCGGAATACCAGTCAGAATCATGGATATAGGCTGAGTCGCGTTCCTCCGAACCCAGCAGGTAGCCCTTGGAGAGCACGGGCCGCTCGTACGGGAGCTCGTCCTCGGCACAGATCAAGGAGATCGCGCCGTCGAAGCCTTCCGCGCGCAAGGTCTCGGCCGCTCGGGCACCAGCCAGGCCGCCGCCAACAATGACAAAAGTGTCGTCCATGGCTTGACCATACGCCCTGGCCAACGGCCGGACCTAGACTCGTGGGATGAGAATGGACGAGCGCCCCGAACCCGGCCCGCATTCGACACTGGACCGGTGCCCGATGCGCAAGCTATCGCGACCCGGTGAGAACCTGACGCCAGCCGTGGAGCGCAAGGATGGGGCAACGGGGGAACGGTGGATCATTAGGTCCTTTGCCATTGCCCGCGAGGTGATGCGAAGCGAGGAGTCGGTACGCCAGGGCGGCTTCGGCGCCGGTAGTGGCGCTGATCGAAGTGGAAAGATGCGGCCACCCATACTGTACCTGGAAGGGGCAGCTCATCGCAGTCAACGCAAGGCGACCGCACGTTACTTTGCGCCCAAGGTCACCGAGTCCTACCGAGAGATGATGGAACAGCTGTCCGACAAGCTGCTGGCCGACCTGAACAGCGGCAAGCCCGTTGACTTGTCCCGGCTGGCGCTCCGGATGGCCGTCCGGGTGGCCGGTCAGGTGGTCGGGCTGACCAACTCGTCCACGCACTCGATGAGCCGCCGACTGGAAACCTTCTTTGCCGGGGAGCCGACCTCGTTCTCCTGGAGACCGGCCTCGATCCTGCGATTCCTTCGAACGAACACCGCGGTGCTGCAGTTTTTCTGGCTGGACGTGAAGCCCGCGATCCGCGCCCGGCGCAAGGAAAGCCGTGATGATGTGATCAGCCAGTTACTGGATAAGGGTTACACCGACCTCGAGATCCTGACCGAATGCATCACCTATGCGGCAGCAGGGATGGTGACCACTCGTGAGTTCATCACCATGGCTGCCTGGCATCTGCTGGACGAACCGGCTCTGTTGGCGCGGTTCCGGACCGGGGATGCTCCTGAGCGGGAGTCCATCCTGACCGAGATCCTGCGGCTGGAACCAGTGGTCGGCCATCTATATCGGCGTACCACCTCAGCACTGACGCTTCCGTTGGCCGAAGCTGAGGA
Source organism: Propionibacteriales bacterium (assembly GCA_038244025.1). Lineage (GTDB taxonomy): Bacteria > Actinomycetota > Actinomycetes > Propionibacteriales > Propionibacteriaceae > Microlunatus. The sequence goes on along the minus strand of JBBSQO010000024.1, from coordinate 7,779 downwards.
AGTCGAGCTGCCGGTCGGGTCCTTGGTTGATCTAGACATCAGGGCCATCAATGCCGATGCGGAAACCGTTGGCGAGCAGCCGTTGTGGCTGCGCCCAGACCGGGAGCTGCCACGGACTGTCCAAGGATCAGTGATGAGTTTTGGCGATGGTAACCATAAGTGTCCTGGCTCGCACGTTGCCATGCTGGAAAGCGATATCTTCCTGTCCCGGCTGCTGTCCCGTGACCTGGTGGCGGATGGGCCCCCTGTGGTCGACTGGAATGACCTGGTCGAGGGGTACCAGTTGCGCCACTTCATGATCAGACCGGCCTGACCACATCGGTCGAGTCCCCTTCCACGTCGGTCGAGCTTGTCGAGACTATCGTGAAGACAGGCCGCACCGGTGGTTCCTGGTTTCGACAGGCTCAACCGACGGAACGAGTTGAGACCAGCGGATTCGCTGAGGTCACACCACGGTGCGTCGATCGTCCGGCAGTCGCCGGGTTATCTTGCGGCGATCGAGATGGTCGAGCAGTGGCAGGATGACCCGCCGGGTCGTTCGCAGCGCCCGTCGGGCTTCACTGACGGTGAAGGGTTGCGGCAGGTCAGCCAGCAGCTTTGCTGCCCGCTCTGCGGCATCCGGTAACAGCACCAGATTGTCAGCCAGCCGTAGCACCCTGCCCGCTTTGGCAGCGGCTCCCACTGCCTTGGCGTCCAGCCCTCGCTGAGCCATGCTGGCTGCATCGGGTGCGGAGAACGGATCTAGGCCAAGATCAGCTGCCAGAGTGTCGAGGGCTGCGGTCAGTGCTGACGGTAGGCCATTGTCGGCTGCCTGCACCCGTCCGTTGTGCAACCGTAGCGGTGGCTCGACCAGGTCGGCGACGAATTCGGGCACCGGAAGATGGAGCGACCGGGCCGCCGCCGGGACCGGGAGGCCGGGATCAAGCGGATGTGCCGCGGCGTGTTCGGCCACTGCGGTCGTCAGCCGGTGGCGGAGCTCGGGCAACAGGTTCCGCGGCAGCAGCCAGTCCTTGCGCCGGATGGCGAGGGCACTGATCATTCCGGCATCCAGATCATTGACGCCGATCCTGCGGAGGAGGGAGAGCCGGACGATGCCACGGCGACGCAGTTCATCCGTCAGTACGGGCCACCCACCGGAGCCGGCCAACGCGGTGGTCCGGTGAGCGGCATCGCCTCGGCGGGTCAACGGCGGTGGTTCCGGGTCGAGAACGGTCGCCCCCCACAACCGGCGACTGCCAGGATCGCGCAGCAAGGCCCGGTCGCCGATCCGGAGCGGAAGGGGCCGATCGAGCACGAGCCGGACCAGGCCATCACCGAGTGGCCGCAGGCGGACGCCCACCGAGACAGCGCCAATGTGCAGCAGTGGACGCATCCGCAAACGTCCGTCCGCGGTCGACCGAACATCGACCGTCCGGGCAAACTGCCAAGCCTGCGGCGTCAGCAGTACGCTGCCGCGGCCGAGCCCGGGCGGCAGGTTTGCGCCGAGACCGAGGGCTACCCTCGCCACCCCGCTGGCCCGAGGGACCGGGTCTGCCAGAGTCTGAACAGACCTGATCCGTACGGTCCCAGCCGGCCCCAAATCGTCGCCCACGGTTAGCACGTCGCCAACCTGGATCGTGCCGGCCGGCAGGGTCCCGGTGACGACCGTACCGGCGCCGCTGATGTGAAAGCACCGGTCCGCCCAAAGCCGTACATCAGCGGTCGGGTCGGGCTGGTCGAGGCTGCCCACCAGATCGACCAGAGCGGCGCTCAGCTCATCGATTCCGGCACCGGTACGGCCACTCACCGCCACGGCCGGTGCTCCGCGAAGCGAGGTGCAGGAGAACTCCTCCAGGGCCCGTCGCATGGCAGGTGCCGGATCGGCCAGGTCAGTACGGGTTACGGCCAGCACGCCATGGCGGACACCAAGCGCGTCCAGGGCTGCTAGGTGTTCGGCTGCCTGCGGCATCCACGGATCGTCGGCGGCCACCACGAAGAGCACCGCCGGTACCGGTCCAATTCCGGCCAGCATCGTGGAGATGAAGCGCTCGTGACCCGGTACGTCGACGAACGCGACCTGGCCGACCCCATCAAGAGTGGTCCAGCAATAACCGAGCTCGATCGACAGGCCCCGGCGTTGCTCCTCGGCGAGCCGGTCCGGCTCTGACCCGGTCAGTGCCTGCACCAGCGTCGACTTGCCATGATCGACATGTCCGGCGGTCGCAATTACGTGCATTGCTTGTCTCCCGTACCCTGACCTACAACACGCTGGATCGCCTCAGCGAGGACAACATCCGACTCCGGCGGGACGGCGATCAGGTCCAGCAGCAGCCGGCCACCGACGACGTGGCCGACCACCGGAGTGTGGCAAGTGCGGAGCGGCGCAGCTAGTCCGGGATCGAGCGCGATCGCGGCGCTCGGCAACTCGATCCCCGGAGCTCCACCGCCGCCGACGGCCGCGGTGGAGCTGACCACCTCGACGGCGATGACGTGGGCCAGGCCGGCCTGGATAGCGACGGCACGAGCCATCAGGTCTGCCGGGTTGCCGATCAGTGCCTCGGCAACTGGGGTGTCGGGCCCGGTGAGAGTCGCCTCCAGGGCCGCCAGGGTGAGCTTGTCCACCCGCAGCGCCCGGGCCAGCGGATGCCGCCGGAGCCGCTGGACCCAGGCCGCCCGGCCGAGCAGCAAGCCGCACTGGGGGCCGCCGAGCAGCTTGTCGCCGGAAGCGGTCACCAGGGTCGCCCCACTGCGCAGACTGGCCGAAGCCGATGGCTCGTCCGGCAGCCGTGGATGCGGGGTCAGTAGCCCGGATCCGATGTCACAGACCACCGGGGCGCCGAGGCCGGCCAGGTCGGTGACCGATACCGCGGAGGTGAAACCGGACATGACGAAGTTCGATGGATGCACCTTGAGAATGAAGGCGGTCTGCTCGTCAATGGCGTCGGCATAGTCGGCCAACCGGACCCGGTTGGTGGTGCCGACCTCACGCAGCACCGCGCCGACCGATTCCAGCAGTTCGGGGATCCGGAATCCATCACCGATCTCGACCAGCTCCCCGCGAGCAATCACCACCACGTTCCGGCCGGTGTCTTTCGGGTCGGCCGCGAGTGCGCACGCCGCCAGTGCCAGCGCAGCAGCCCCGTTGTTCACCACATGCACGTCCTCGGCATCAGGTACGGCTTTGGCCAGTGCCGCCATCGCGGATCGGCCCCGGCGGTCCCGCCGGCCGGTGACCAGGTTGAGCTCGACATCGGTGGCGCCGGCCGCCATCACGATCGCCTCGACGGCGGCAGCCGACAGCGGCGCCCGACCGAGATTGGTATGCACGATGACACCGGTGGCGTTGATCACCGGCTGGAGCGAGCTCGCCGACCGCGGCAGCATGGCTAGCGCGACCTCGGCGACCTGGTCCGGCTGCACTTCGCCCGACCGGCACCGTTCCTGGGTGGAGCGAACCACAGCCTTGACCAGGTCGGCACCGAGTCGGTCGGCCGCCGACCGCAGCCGCGGATCGGCGAGCAGCTGGTCGGTGCGGGGCACCAGCCGGCGTTGGTCGGACACCCGGAGTCTCCCCTCGGTCGGGAACCAGCGGCCGTACGCAGCTGGGTCGCGATCTGTTGGCGGAGGCGGACGGGAATCGGACCCGCCTGACCGGGATACCCGGTCACAACGGTTTTGAGGACCGCGCCCATCACCAGACGAGGTACGCCTCCGAGCCTCACCCTAGCCCGTAGCCGAGGACCACCCCGCTCGTTTCACCGCATTCGCTAGCAAACGGCCCCAGATGGCCGAAAACTGGGCAGTTTGCGATCGAATGATCAGATGTCCATGCGCATCGGGCCACTCGACCTCGGCCACCGCGAGCGCGCGATTGAGGCCGGCAACGGAGTCTCTTCATGTTCATGAGCAGCGGTTTGGTGTTATGTTAGGCAGCACCCAATTGAGCAAGGGGCGTGCGGTGAGTGAGAAGACTTTCTTTGCGGCCTGGCCGCTGATCCGTCAGCTGCACGGGCGGGATCGTCTCGGCCGTGGCCAGGCGGCCATGTCGCAGCAGTCGGCCGAGCTGCAGTCCAGGATGGCCACCGCCGACAAGGTGGTCGACTCCATCTGCCCCTACTGCGCGGTGGGTTGCGGACAGAAGGTCTACGTCACCGACGGCAAGGTCACCCAGATCGAGGGCGACCCCAACAGCCCGATCTCCCGCGGTCGACTGTGCCCAAAGGGCAGTGCCAGCAAGCAGCTGGTGACCTCTCCCGGCCGGGTCACGAAGGTGCGTTACCGGCGCCCGCATGGCACCGAATGGGAGGACCTGGACGCCGACGTGGCGCTGGACATGATCGCCGACCGGGTGATCAAGGCCCGCCGGGAACACTGGGAATGGGAGTCCGACGGAAAGCGGCTCCGCCGTACGCTGGCCATCGCGAGCTTGGGAGGTGCGACCCTCGACAACGAGGAGAACTACCTCATGAAGAAGCTCTACACCGCGATGGGCGCGATCCAGATCGAGAACCAGGCGCGGATATGACACTCCTCAACCGTCCCCGGTCTGGGGACCTCTTTCGGTCGTGGCGGGGCCACCAGCTTCCAGCAGGACCTAGCCAACGCTGACTGCATCCTGATCGAGGGCTCCAACATGGCCGAGTGCCATCCGGTGGGGTTCCAGTGGGTGATGGAGGCGAAGCTGCGCGGTGCCACCATCATCCACGTCGACCCGCGGTTCACCCGGACCTCGGCGATGGCCGACATTCATGTGCCCCTTCGGGCCGGGTCCGATGTCGCCTTCCTCGGCGGCCTGGTCAACTATGTGCTCAGCAACGAGCTCGACTTCCGCGAGTACGTGGTGCCCTACACAAATGCGGCCGCCATCATCGGCGAGGAGTTCCGCGACACCGAGGACCTGGACGGACTGTTCTCCGGCTTCGACCCGGACAGCGGAACGTACTCGTCGCAGTCTTGGCAGTACGAGGGTGCGACCGAGGCGGCGGCGGCCGGCCAGCGTGATCCGCACCAGCCGGGCACACCTGATGCTGAAGGTGACAGCCAGTCGGGGTCGGCGCAGACCGGTCGGGCCAGCGCGGAGAAGCATGAGGCCGGCCAGTCCGAAACGGCCGGCTCCGGTGGGCCCAGTGTCGATTCGAAGGGTGAGCGGGACGAGACCCTGCAACATCCCCGTTGTGTCTACCAGATCCTCAAGCGGCACTTCGCCCGCTACACCCCCGAGATGGTGGAACAAGTCTGCGGCATCTCACCGGACCAGTTTGCCAAAGTCGCCGAGGCGCTGACCCGCAACTCCGGCCGGGAACGTACTTCGGCGTTCTGTTATGCGGTTGGCTGGACCCAGCACACAACGGGGGTGCAGAACATCCGGACCGCGGCCATCCTGCAGATGCTGCTGGGCAACATTGGCCGACCGGGCGGCGGGATCATGGCGCTTCGCGGGCACGCCAGCATCCAGGGATCCACCGACATCCCGACCCTGTTCAACCTGCTGCCCGGCTACATCCCGATGCCGCACGCCAGCCAGCACCAGGATCTGGACAGCTTCGTGGCCGCCGATGCCGGCAGCGGGGGCTTCTGGGGCAACATGCGAGCCTATGCGGTCAGCCTGCTGAAGTCCTACTGGGGTGAGGCCGCGACCAAGGACAACGACTACTGCTTTGACTACCTGCCCCGGCTGACCGGTGACCACTCGACCTACCCGACGGTGGTCGACATGATCGAGGGCAAGGTCAAGGGCTACTTCGTGATCGGCGAGAATCCTGCCATCGGGTCGGCCAACGGCAAGATGCAGCGGCTCGGGATGGCGAACCTGGACTGGCTGGTGGTCCGCGACCTGACCATGATCGAGTCGGCCACCTTCTGGAAGGACGGCCCGGAGATCGCCACCGGTGAGCTGCGCACCGAAGACATCGGCACCGAGGTGTTCTTCCTGCCGGCCGCCTCCCATGTGGAGAAGAGTGGTTCGTTCACCAACACCCAGCGGCTGCTGCAATGGCACCACAAGGCGGTGGAGCCACCCGGTGACTGCACCAGCGAGCTGAAGTTCTACTTTGACCTCGGCGTCAAGATCCGGCAGAAGCTGGCTGGCTCCACCGAGGAGATGGACCGGCCGCTGCTGGATCTGGTCTGGGACTATCCGGTGGAGGGTCCGGACAGCGAGCCGAGTGCGGAGGCGGTGCTGCGTGAGATCAACGGTGTCGGCCCGGATGGTGCCGCCCTGTCGTCCTACACCGAGCTGGCCGATGACGGGTCCACCCGGTGTGGCTGCTGGATCTACTGCGGTGTCTTTGCCGACGAGGTCAACCAGGCGGCCCGGCGCAAGCCCGGCTCCGAGCAGAGCTGGGTGGCGCCGGAGTGGGCCTGGGCCTGGCCGGCCAACCGGCGGATTCTGTACAACCGGGCGTCGGCCGACCCGGACGGTAAGCCGTGGAGCGAACGCAAGGCCTATGTCTGGTGGGATGGCGAGAGCGGCAAGTGGACCGGGCACGATGTGGCCGACTTCATTGCCGACCGGCCGCCTGATCATGTCCCCGAGGAGGGGGCCCGGGGCCCGGACGCAATTGGTGGCCGGGACCCGTTCATCATGCAGACCGACGGGAAGGCGTGGCTGTTCGCACCGGCCGGGCTGGCCGATGGCCCGTTGCCGGCCTTCTATGAGCCGCCGGAGTCCCCAGTGGCCAATGCGTTGTACGGACAACAGAGCAGCCCGGCGCGCGGGCACATCAACCATCCGGCCAACCCGCTGAACCCATCGTTCAGTGACGTCTTTCCCTACGTCTTCACCAGTTACCGGCTGACCGAGCACCACACGGCCGGTGGGATGAGCCGCGGTCTGTCCCATCTGGCGGAGCTGCAGCCGGAGATGTTCTGTGAGGTCTCGCCGCGGCTGGCCAGGGAGCGGGGCCTGACCAATGGCGGCTGGGCCACCATCATCACCACTCGGAGCGCGATCGAGGCCCGGGTGCTGGTCACCAAGCGGCTGCGGTCGTTGCGGATCGGGGACCGGTTCGTCGAGCAGGTAGGGCTGCCGTACCACTGGGGGGGTAATGGGCTGAGCACCGGTGACTCCGCCAATGATCTGGTCAATGTGACCCCCGATCCAAATGTGCACATCCAGGGCAAGGTGGGCACCTGCGATATCCAGCCGGGTCGGCGACCTCGGGGTACCGCGCTGACCCCGTACGTCGAGCGCTATCGCGATCGCGCGGCGGCCGAGCAGACCCACCCTGAAGACGATCACCATCAAACCGAAGATCAACATCCACCCGAAGATCCAAAGCAACCCGAAGAAGGTGCCCCATGAGCAATCGGCTTTCCGCTCCTCATGAAGCCGAGTCCGCCGACGCGGGATACGCCGATCCTCAGCCCAGGATGGGATTCTTCACCGATACCAGCATCTGCATCGGTTGCAAGGCGTGCGAGGTTGCCTGCAAGGAGTGGAACGGCATCGAAGAGGACGGCATGTCGCTGACCGGCATGTCCTACGACAACACCGAGGCGCTCGGCGCCAGCACCTGGACGCCATGTCGCGTTCATCGAGAAGACCGTGCCGGCCACGGTGCCCGAGCGACCCGCTACCGATCTCGGCAAGCCCGGCTTCGGTCCTCCTCAGGTGCAGATGCCGCCTGCCCAGGCCGAGAAAGCACTGGGAGAAGATCATGCGGCCGACGATGGCCTGCAATGGCTGATGGCCTCCAACTTGGCGTTAGAACCGCCATGTGGGGTGGCAAGACGACGGCGTGACAATTCTCGACCTAGTGGCACCGAGAACAACAGCGCATACAGCGGCAGTCCGAAGGT
>JBBSQO010000023.1:0-11014 GCA_038244025.1 Propionibacteriales bacterium | reverse complement strand
TCACCTCACCGACCCTGCATCCCCCTGTGTCTGCGCGCCGGTGTCTGCGCGCCGGTGTCTGCGCGCCGGTGTCTGCTCACCGGGTGCTGGCCCTGCATCGCGCGGGCCCCTGTGTCTGTTCGCTTTCCCGCTTCTGTCCGCAATGGTGTCTGTTCCCAGTTGGCTCGTATTCAAACCCGGCCGGTCCGGCACCGGATCCACGATGGTCCCGCCGGTGTGTCCAGACGGCGCCGAGCGCTGGGCTACTGTGCCGCGACCTTGGCGACCGTGCCGTTCCTCGAGGTAGACGTCGGTTTCTTGGCCGGTGCCTTGGCCGCGTGCTGCTTCGGACCGGCCTGCGCCGCCGCCTTCTTCGGGCCGGTCTGCGCCGCCGTCCTCCTCGGGCTGGTCTGTGCCGCCGCCTTCTTCGGAGCGGACTGCTTCGCCGCGGTCTTCGGCGCTGCCCTGCCGGTCGGCCGGCCCGCCTCGGCAAGGGTGGCCTGACGATGACCGACTGGCACCGCGCGACCCGCCAGCACCGGCGCCAGATAGACCCCGGTGTGGGAGGACGGATTTCCAGACACCTGCTCGGGGGTGCCTTCGGCCACCAGCTGACCCCCCCGGGACCCGCCCTCGGGACCCATGTCGATCAACCAGTCCGCGGTCTTGATCACATCGAGGTTGTGCTCGATCACCACCACCGTGTTGCCGGCGTCGACCAGCCGGCCGAGCACCCCGAGCAGCTTGCGGATGTCCTCAAAATGCAGGCCGGTCGTCGGCTCGTCCAGCACATAGAGGGTACGGCCGGTGGACCGCTTCTGCAGCTCGCTGGCCAGCTTCACCCGCTGCGCCTCACCGCCAGACAAGGTCGGCGCGCTCTGGCCGAGACGGACATATCCCAGGCCAACATCAACCAGCGTCGAAAGATGGCGGGCAATGGCCGGAATGGCAGCGAAGAAGGCCAGGCCCTCCTCGATCGACATGTCGAGGACCTCGGAGATGGTCCTGCCCTTGTAGTGCACCTCTAAGGTCTCCCGGTTGTAGCGCGCCCCGTGGCAGGCCTCGCACGGCACATAGACATCGGGCAGGAAGTTCATCTCGATCTTGATCGTGCCGTCGCCGGTGCAGTTCTCGCACCGGCCACCTTTGACATTGAAGGAGAACCGGCCGGGCTGGTAGCCGCGGACCTTGGCCTCCGGGGTCTCCGCGAACAGCCGCCGGACATGATCAAAAACCCCGGTGTAGGTCGCCGGGTTAGACCGCGGTGTCCGGCCAATCGGCGACTGGTCGACGTGAATGACCTTGTCGATCTGGTCGGTGCCACTGATGGACCTGTGCCGGCCGGGAACGTCCCGGGCGTTGTAGATCTTCTTGGCCAGCGCCGTGTAGAGGATGCTGTTGACCAGCGTCGACTTACCGGAACCGGAGACACCCGTCACGGCAACCAGCTGTGCGAGCGGGAAGGACACCGTGACATCACAAAGGTTGTGCTCGGTCGCGTTGTGCACCGTCAGGACCCGATCCGGATTGTGCGGCCGCCGATGTGCCGGCAGCGGAATCTGCCGTCGTCCGGCCAGGTAGGCGCCGGTCAGCGAGTCCGGGCATGCCAGCAGCTCTGACACCGGACCGGACACCACCACCTGGCCGCCATGCTCCCCCGCCCCCGGACCGATATCGACCGTCCAGTCAGCACTGAGGATGGTGTCCTCGTCGTGCTCGACCACGATCAGGGTGTTGCCCAGGTCGCGGAGCCGCACCAGCGTCTCGATCAGCCGGCGGTTGTCCCGCTGGTGCAGCCCAATGCTCGGCTCATCCAGTACGTAAAGGACACCGACGAGACCGGACCCGATCTGAGTGGCCAGCCGGATCCGCTGGGCCTCACCGCCGGACAGACTGCCCGAGGGTCGGGATAGCGACAGGTAGTCCAGACCGACATCGAGCAGGAACTGGAGCCGTTCATTGATCTCCTTGAGCACCCGGTCGGCAATTTGCCGTTCCCGCTCGCTGAGCTCCAGCGCACCGAGGAACTTCGCCGCCTCGTCAATGGAGAGGGCCGAAACCTCGGCGATGTTCTTGCCGCCCAGCGTCACCGCCAGCGAGGTCGGCTTCAGCCGGGCACCCTCGCAGACGTTGCACGGCACCTCGCGCATGTAGCCGGCAAAGCGCTCCCGGGAGGTGTCGGTCTCAGCCTCGCGATGCCGACGCTCGAGATAGGAGATGACCCCCTCGAACTTGGCGTTGTAGCTGCGCTCCCGGCCGTACCGGTTGCGGTAGCGAACATGTACCTGGTCACCGACGCCATGCAACAGCACATGCTGGGCAGCATTCGGCAGCTCGGACCACGGCACGGTGGTGCTGAACCCCTCGCTCTCGGCGAGCGCATCCACCAGCCGGATGAAGTAGTCGGCCACATGCGCTGAACTCCAGGGAGCGATGGCGCCCTGGGCCAGGGACTTGCCGTCGTCGGGCACCACCAGCTCGGGATCCACCTCCATCCGGGTGCCGATCCCGGAACACTCCGGGCAGGCTCCCCACGGACCGTTGAACGAGAAGGCCCGCGGTTCCAGCTCGTCGATAGCAATGTCATGCTCATTGGGGCAGGCCATTCTCTCGGAATAGCGCCGCTCCCGCATCGGGTCTTTTGCTTCCAGGTCAACGAAGTCAACCGTCACCACGCCCTGGGCCAGTCCGAGGGCCGTCTCGACCGAGTCGGTGAGGCGTCGCTGGACCGACGGCTTCACCACCAGCCGGTCGATGACCACATCGATGGAGTGCTTGCGCTGTTTGTCGAGGGTCGGCGGCTCGGTCAGCGGATACACCTCACCATCCACCCGGGCGCGGCTGAAGCCATCGCTGGCCAGCTGCCGGAACAAATCGACGTACTCCCCCTTGCGGCCCCGGACGACTGGGGCCAGGATCTGGAACCGGGTGCCGGACTCCAGCCCCATCAGCCGGTCCACGATCTGCTGCGGCGACTGGCGGCTGATCGGCTCGCCACAGACCGGGCAATGCGGCCGACCGGCTCGGGCATAGAGCAGCCGAAGGTAGTCATACACCTCGGTGATGGTGCCCACCGTGGATCGCGGATTGCGGCTGGTGGACTTCTGATCAATGGAGACGGCAGGTGACAGACCCTCGATGAAGTCGACATCGGGCTTGTCCATCTGGCCGAGGAACTGGCGCGCGTAGGCAGAGAGTGATTCGACATAGCGGCGCTGGCCCTCAGCGAAAATGGTGTCGAAAGCCAGGCTGGACTTTCCGGACCCGGACAGGCCGGTGAACACGATCAGCGCATCACGCGGAAGATCGAGGGAGATGTTGCGGAGATTGTGTTCGCGGGCACCACGAACGATCAGCCTGTCAGTCACGGTCGCCATGCTATGTCGTGGTTCTGACAGTTCCTTAATTCCCGGACCAGCGAGATGGTACGGCGGCTGCCTGATTGAGAATCCGGCGCACTAGGTTGGACTCCATGAGCTCCAGCGACATCCCCCCGGGCGACAATTCGGGTTCCACCGACGCAAGCGCCGAGCCGGATCCCACCGGCGCAAGCGCCGAGCCGGCCAGCCCCCCTTCGACCAGCCAGTCCTTTGGTCCGGGCGGCAGCGATGCCGAGCAGCCGGGTGAGCCGGACGCTCAGCTGGGAACACTGCGCGGGCTGGTCAGCCATGCCACTCAGCAGCTGCTCGGCGATACCATCGCGGTCAGTGACGAGGACTGGCAGGCACCGAGCGCATTGCCGGACTGGAACCGTGCCCAGGTGGCCACCCATATCGCCCGCCAGGCCGAGGCGATGGGACGGCTGGCCAGCTGGGCCCTGACCGGCGAGCGTCAAGATATGTACGCCTCTCCCGAGCAACGCAGCGCCGATATTGACGCCGGACGTGCGCGTTCCGGTCTGGACCTGCAGATCGACCTGGACGAGTCGGCCGGCAAGCTCAGCGCAACTTTCGATGCCCTGGACGGGGCCGGGCGGTGGGACGCCACCGTCGAGCTCAGGAACGGATCTCGGATGCCGGCTCGGATGCTGCCGCTGGGCCGGTTGAACGAGGTCATCCTGCATCACCTTGACCTGAAGATCGGCTGGGGGGTTGACAACATCGACGCTCAGACGGCTGACTGGCTGCTCGAGTGGTGCGCCTTCCGGCTCCAGGACCGAAGCGACTTCCCGGCACTGGAGCTCAGCTCGCCGAGCGGCGCGACCATCACCGTAGGAACTGCAGCCGAGCCAGCCAGGGTGGGCGGTCCGAGCCCACGACTACTGACCTGGCTGACCGGCAGGTCAGATGACAGCGGCTTGACCGGCGCCGACGGACGGAGCCTGCCTACCTTCGGCTGACGGCTGGTCAGCTCAAGGATCCCGACCAGCCTGACAACGATCAGCACGTACCAACCGGCACGTACCAACCGGCGATGGCCACCGGGCAAGAGCGACACCGTCAGATGTGGAAGAGTGGCAGATGGGAAGGGCGAAAACAATGGCAGCAGCAAAGACTTCCGACAGCGGCGCGGATGCCGAGCAGGCCCGGCTGTCCCCCACAGTCTGGATGAGCAAGATCTCGGTCGGTCCGATGGACAACAACGCCTATCTGTTGCGACCATCATCCGGCGCGGCGGTCCTCATCGACGCCGCCAATGACGCCGACCGGCTGCTGGCCTTGATCGACGACGAGCCGGTGGCGACGATCGTGACTACCCACCGCCATGGCGACCACTGGCAGGCACTCGCGGCAGTCGCCGGGGCCACCAACGCGAGGCTGGTCGGTGGCCGGCCTGACGTGGACGCCATCGCCACCGGCGCCTGGGTCGAGGAGGTAGCGGGGGTCTGGGACGGTGACACGGTCGCCCTGGGCGGGGAGCAGCTGGAGGTGATCGGCCTGGTCGGGCACACGCCCGGCTCCATTGCGCTGGCCTACCGACCCACCGACGGCCCGACTCGACTCTTCACCGGCGACAGCATTTTCCCTGGCGGGCCTGGGAAAACCGGCTCGGCTGACGACTTCACCTCGTTGCTGGATGATCTGGAAGCCAAGGTCTTCGCTACATTCGACGACGACACAGTGGTCTATCCAGGCCATGGCGACAAGACCACGCTCGGAGCCGAACGACCACAGATCGCGGAGTGGCGCGCCCGAGGCTGGTAACCGTCACAGCACCAAGAGCAAGATCAACAGAAGGAGACGTAGCCATGTCGTTCCCGGCCAAGTATCCCAGTCTCAACGCGACCGAGCTGACCGGTGAGGCCCAAAAGATCCTGGAACGGATCATCCGGGTGGCCTTCCCCCACGCCAAGTTCCCGGACTCGGCCTACCATCGGATGGTGGACCGAGTTGTGGCCGAGGCCGACTCCTCGACCTGGTTCCGGGTGGTGCTCACCCAGGGCCTGCTCACCCTGGACGCCCAGTCCGAGAAGCATTTCACTGACTTGCCCGACGATCGGGCGCTGGCCGTCCTCCGCCGGATCGCCGATCTCGAGTTCTTCGGCTTCATCCGGCGGACCACGGTGCTGAGCATGTATGACGACCCGGACGTCTGGGAAGTCCTCGGCTATCAGGGCGAGTCGTTCTCCAAGGGCGGCTACCTCGAGCGGGGCTTCGATGATCTGGACTGGCTGCCGAGCCCACGAATCGAGGAGAGTGAGGAAGATCTTGTCGAGATAGGGCCGCTTCCCTATCCGGTCGCAGCGGCCACCGTGCCGTATACCTCGGCTGGCAGCGCGGCAGCGAAAGCGGCCGGGCCCGACACCGCGGCAGGCAGCAAGGCGACTGCGAACAAGACAACGGGAGGCACTCAATCATGACATCGAAGAAGCAGACGTCCGCGACCCGGTTCGATGTCGGCGATGACTCGGTCGTGGTCATCATTGGTTCCGGTGCCGGCGGTGGCACGCTGGCCCACGAGCTGGTTCAGAAGGGTATCAAGGTGGTCCTGCTCGAAGCCGGTCCGTATCTGAGGAACGAGGACTACGTCAACAACGAATGGGCAGCGTTCAACCAGATGGCCTGGCTGGACCCACGGACGACCTCTGGATCGTGGCGGGTCTCCCGAGACTTCCCGAACCTTCCCGCCTGGACCGTCAAGGGCGTTGGCGGCACCACCACCCACTGGTCCGGGGCCACCCCCCGCTTCAAGGCGCATGAGTTCACCACCAGAAGCACCTACGGCCGGATCGACGGGGCCAACCTGCTCGACTGGCCGATTGGTCTGGCTGATCTCGAGCCCTACTACGACAAGGCCGAGCAGAAGATCGGTAGCAGCCACCGTCACGGACGCCCGCCGCTGCCGGCCAACAACAACTACTCCGTGTTGGCCAATGGCGCCGAGCGCATCGGCTACCGCCACTACGCCACCGGACCCTACGGTACGAACGCCGAACCGTACGATGGCCGCCCGGCCTCGATCCAGGATGGCTTCAATTTTCAAGGTGACAAGAACAAGTCCAAGTGGTCCACGCTCGTGTCGGAGATCCCGAAGTCGCTCAAGACCGGCAACCTGGATCTCCGCCACGACTCCCAGGCCATCCAGATCACTCACCGGCCGGATGGCCGTGTCGACGGCGTTCTCTATGCAGACAAGGACGGAAAGCTGCATCACCAGTCGGCCCGGATCGTCGCGGTGGCCGGCAACGTGATCGAGACGGCGCGGTTGTTGTTGCTGTCCAGCTCACCCATGTTCCCCGATGGCCTGGCGAACTCGTCCGGCCAGCTGGGGCGGAACTATATGCGGCACACCACCGGCTCGGTCTATGCGCAGTTCGACCAGCCGGTGCACATGCACCGTGGCGAGACCATGGCCGGCCTGGTTGCCGATGAGTCCCGGCTGGACCCGGACCGCGGCTTCGTCGGTGGCTATTATCTGCAGACCATCTCGTTGGGTCCGGCCTTCCTGGCCAGCTTTATCGATCCCGGCGCCTGGGGGCCGGAGTTCGCGGCGGCGATGGACGCGTACGAACGCACCGCCGGACTGTGGATTGTCGGTGAGGACATGCCACAGGAGACGAACCGGGTCACGTTGAATACCACGGTCACCGACCAGCTCGGACTCCCGGTGCCCAATGTCCACTTCGATGATCACAAGAATGATGTCGCGATGAGGAGCCACGCCTATCAGCAGTCTGAGCTGTTGTACGAGGCGGTCGGCTCGACCGGTGCCATCCGGACCCCTCCGTACCCATCAACCCACAACATGGGAACAGCCCGGATGAGCGAGCGGGCTGAAGACGGTGTCTGCAACGGCTTCGGCCAGACACACGATGTGCAGAACCTGTTCATCAGTGATGGGTCCCAGTTCACCACCGGCGCCGCGGCGAACCCGACGCTGACGATCGTTGCCCTGGCGATCAGGCAGGCCGACTATATTGCTGACCAGCTGTCGACATCAGCCATCTGAGGTCAACTATCGAGGAGATTGCCATGACGAACCGCAACCCGTACGACGAGCTGCCGGACGTGCCGGCATTCACCGTGACATCGGACGACGTGCAGGACGGTCAGCGGTTGGCCGAGCCGCAGCGCAGCGGCATCATGGACATCCCCAACGGTGCGGACGTATCACCACAGCTCAGCTGGTCCGGAGCACCCGCGGAGACGAAGAGCTTCGCTGTCACGATCTACGATCCGAGCGCCCCGACCGCGAGCGGCTTCTGGCACTGGGCTGTTGCCAACATCCCAGCGTCCACCACCAACCTGCCCACCGGGGCCGGCGACGACACCGGTACCGGGCTCCCGCACGGAGCCGTTCAGCTGGCCAACGATGGCGGCAGCAAGCGCTATCTGGGCGCCGCTCCCCCCGAGGGTCATGGCCCCCACACCTACTTCATCGTGGTGCATGCCGTTGATGTGGAAAGCCTCGACCTGCCGGAAAATGCCAGCCCGGCCTTTCTTGGTTTCAACTTGTTCAGCCACACGCTGGGCCGGGCCGTCCTGACCGGGACCTTCGAGCAGTAGGGCTCTATATCCGCCACCGGTAGCCATTGCGAGCGTGTGGCTCGACCATTATCGGCGCCAGCTCGGCATCAAGGGTGGGATCATCGGCCACCAGACGGCACGACGCGCCTTCGCCGGTCTGTTTGCGCCCCGGGGCGACAGGTAGCCGGCGAAGCTGCGCCCGAAGAGAACGAGCGCGTCCGGGTCGACACCCGGCCGTCCGATGAGCCAGTCGATGGCGGGGGCTGAGTACGGCTTCCCAGTCGTGCCGGAGCGGCAGCGATGCTCATACAGCACGCCGCCTCGGCCAGAGCCTTCGATGATCAGGCAGTTCATCCCCCGCTCCAGGGCCCGAGACCGCGGCGGTGGTGTAGTACCCGGCCTCCGCGATGGAGTCGTACCCGGCGGGTGAGATCACGGTGGGTCGCGGTTCGCCGCTGCTGTCGGGTCCTGCAGTGACGCCATGTTTGTCTTCGCCACCCGGCTAGGGCTTGTCCGCGGCCAGCAGATCCTCATCATGCTTGGACTTGATCAGGCTGGCAATCGTGGTGATGCCCAACGTGACAATGATGACCGTCAACGAGACCCAGATCGGGATCTCCACGCTGAAGGGGATGTGCAGGCTCTTGTCTAACCCATACTCATGCATCGCATGCAGCACCAGCTTGACCCCAATGAAGGCCAGGATGACCGAGAGCCCGATGGAGAGATAGACCAGCTTTTTCAGCAGGCCGCCGATCAGGAAGTACAGCTGGCGCAGTCCCATCAGGGCGAACACGTTGGCGGTGAAGACCAGGTACGGCTCCTGAGTCAGGCCATAGATCGCCGGGATCGAGTCCAGCGCGAACAACAAGTCGGTACTGCCCAGGGCGATGATGACGAAGAGCATTGGCGTGATCAGCCGCTTGCCGCTCTCCTTGGCGGTCAGCCGGGTGCCGCGGAAGTCGTCGGTGGAGGGGAAGCGTTTCTTGACGTAGCGCATGGCCGGATTATCCGGGGCTTCCTCCTCCTCATCCTTGAAATAGTCGACCACCAGCTTGACCGCGGTGTAGAGCAAAAAGGCCCCAAAAATGAAGAACACCCAGCTGAACTGTTCGATGGCGGCCTTGCCCAGTGCAATGAAGATGCCGCGCAGGACCAGCGCCAGGATGATTCCCACCATCAACGCGTACTGCTGCAGCTGACGTGGGACCGCCAGCTTGCCCATGATGATGACGAAGATGAAGAGGTTGTCGATGGACAGGCTGTATTCGGTCAGCCAGCCGGCAAAGAACTCGCCGGCGTACTGCGGGCCGGAGATTCCCCAGATCCCGAGCCCGAAGAGGACGGCCAGCCCGACGAAGACGCCGATGGCGATGCCGCACTCCTTCATCGACGGTTCATGCGGGCGGCGGCCGAGGACGAAAACGTCAATCCCCAGCACGGCGACCATCACCACAACGGTGATGATCCAAGCATAAATGTGTACGTCCATGCAGAGCCTTCCGAGAGTTCAGTCGCAACAACAGGCGAGTCTCGGAGGTCTCTTCCGCTGGCGTACCAGCCGGGGGCACCGGGCAACGACCCGGTGAACAGGGTCGCAGCCGTGATGACGATGCCGACGCGAGGGAATACTCCCCTCCATGGCCAACTATGTCAGGTCGGGCCACGAAACACGAAGTTGACAGGCGCGGCTACTTGCTCGCCTCCACCATCTGCCGCAGCTCTTTCTTCAGCTCAGAGATCTCATCCCGGAGCCGCGCCGCCACCTCAAAGTGCAGGTCAGCCGCTGCGGCATGCATTTGACTGGTGAGCTCGGCAACCAGGTCGGCCAGGTCACCGGCCGGCATCCCGGCCAGCTCGCGGGCATGGGCCCCAACGTCCCCGCCGCCGATGTCCTTCATGCCCAGGGACGGCACCGGCGACTTTCCCTTCTTGCCATTCAAGCCCGCCCTGCCGTTCGAGGCGAGCAGCCGCTCGGTGTCGGCATCCTCGCGGGCCAGCATGTCGGTGATATCCGCGATCTTCTTGCGCAACGGCGTCGGATCGATGTTGTTGGCCACGTTGTAGGCGACCTGCTTCTCCCGGCGGCGGTTCGTCTCGTCAATGGCGCGCTCCATCGAGTCGGTGACCCGGTCGGCATACATGTGCACTTGTCCGTCGACATTACGGGCGGCGCGGCCAATGGTCTGGATCAGGCTTCGATCGCTGCGCAGGAAGCCTTCCTTGTCGGCGTCCAGAATGGCCACCAGGGACACTTCCGGCAGGTCCAGTCCCTCGCGCAGCAAGTTGATGCCGACCAGTACGTCGTACTCACCCAGCCGAAGCTCCCGCAGCAGCTCGACCCGCCGCAGCGTGTCCACCTCCGAGTGCAGGTAGCGGGTCCGGACACCATTCTCCAGCAGGTAGTCGGTCAGGTCCTCGGCCATCTTCTTGGTCAAGGTCGTTACCAGTATCCGCTCGGAACGGGCCGCGCGCTCCTTGATCTCGCCCATCAGGTCATCGATCTGACCCTTGGTCGGCTTCACGATGACCTGGGGGTCCACCAGCCCGGTGGGCCGGATCAGCTGCTCGACGAAGCCGTCCGACCGGGCCAGCTCGTATTTTCCGGGCGTGGCAGAGAGATAGACCGTCTGGCCGATCCGATCGGTGAACTCCTCGAACCGCAACGGCCGGTTGTCCATCGCGCTGGGCAGCCGGAAGCCGTGCTCGACCAGGGTCCGCTTCCGGGACATGTCGCCTTCATACATGCCGCCGATCTGTGGAACCGAGACGTGGGACTCGTCGATGACGAGCAGGAAGTCCTCCGGGAAGTAGTCCAGCAGGCAGTTCGGTGGCGAGCCCGGCCCCCGTCCGTCGACATGGCGGGAATAGTTTTCGATGCCGGAGCAGGACCCGATCTGGCGCATCATCTCGATGTCGTAGGTGGTCCGCATCCGCAGCCGCTGGGCCTCCAGCAGTTTCTGTTCCCGTTCGAGCTCCGCCAGCCGGTCCGCCAGCTCGGGCCCTGTGCAGGCCGCGCGAACTATGCGTCGCACGTGGATGCCCGGGCGCCGGGCACGGCCCCGTCGTGCCTGCTGGACTACTTCCCGGAGGACTTCCTCCTGGTCGTTGACGAGTCACATGTCACC
>JBBSQO010000022.1:0-11036 GCA_038244025.1 Propionibacteriales bacterium | reverse complement strand
GATCGGGCGGCAGACGATCGCCGCTCGAACTTCCGTGAAGACAACCGACGTGCTGATGATCGTGCGGCAGACGATCGCCGCTCGAACTTCCGTGAAGACAACCGACGTGCTGATGATCGCCGTGTCGATGACCGCCGCTCGAACTCCCGTGCCGATGACCGCCGCTCGAACTCCCGTGCCGACGACCGCCGTTTTGGTGATCGCCACCGTGATGATCGTTCGCCGTCTCGAAGTCATGACCATCGTAGTGATGATCGTCGGTCGGGTTTCCGGGCTGAGGATCGGCGGTCAAACTTCGGCGCCGATAGTCGCCGGTCCAACTTTCGTCCTGACGACCGCCCGCGCTTTGAACGCTCCGACCGTGACCGCTCGAGTGAGTCCCGAGCGGAGACCACGCACTCCGACACTATGAGCTGGACCGCACGTGAGCTGGCGCCGGTGAACCTGGACAGCGTCAGCGGCCGAGAAGGGTTCTCCCAGCTCGGAGTGCCCAAACCGCTGGTTGCCGCGCTGCAGTCCGAGGGCATCGTGTCACCGTTCCCGATCCAGACGGCCACCATCCCGGACGCACTGGCTGGCCGGGATGTGCTGGGCCGTGCGCAGACCGGGTCGGGCAAGACCCTCGGCTTCGGCTTGCCGATGCTGACGCGGCTGGGCGGACCGGCCCGCGGCAGCCGTACCCCCCGCGGTCTGGTGCTGGTGCCGACCCGTGAGCTGGCCATGCAGGTCGCCGACGTGCTGGCCCCGCTGGCCAAGACGATGGACATGTCGGTCACCTTGATCGCTGGTGGCATGTCGTACACCCCACAGATCCGTGCCTTCGAGCGTGGTGTTGATGTGGTGGTTGCCACCCCCGGACGGCTGATCGACCTGATGGAGCAGGGTGCTGTCGACCTGTCCCGGGTAGAGATTGCGGTGCTGGACGAGGCTGACCACATGGCTGACCTCGGCTTCATGCCGGCCGTCAGCACGCTACTTGATGCCATCCCCGATGGCGGGCAGCGGATGCTCTTCTCCGCCACCCTGGACCGGGCGGTTGATCGGCTAGTCCGCCGGTACCTGACCAACCCGGTGACCCATAAGGTCGACTCGGCGCAGGCCACCATCACCACCATGGTGCACCACATAGTTCACGTGTTGCCACATCACAAGAACGCGCTGACGGCCGAGATTGCGGGCCGTCCCGGACGCACCCTGATCTTTGTCCGGACTCAGCGCGGCGCCGATCGGGTCGCCGAGCAACTGCGCGCAGCCGGCGTGATGGCGGGTTCGCTGCACGGTGGCCTGACCCAGGGTGCGCGGACCCGCATCCTGGCCGCCTTCAAGGACGGTAGCGTCCCGGTCCTGGTCGCCACCGATGTGGCCGCCCGCGGCATTCACGTCGACGACGTCGGTCTGGTGCTCCAGGTGGATCCGCCGGTGGGCCCGAAGGACTATCTGCACCGGGCCGGCCGGACGGCTCGCGCAGGCGGCGCTGGAGTCGTCGTCAGCCTGGCCCTGCCGCACCAGCGCAAGGAGATGTCCCGGCTCACGTCCCTGGCCGGGGTGAAGTCGGTGCCGCTGGAGGCTTCTCCGGGTGACCGCGCACTGGCTCGCGCGACCGGTGCCCAGCCACCGAGTGGGATCGCCGTTCCCGAGCGGGACTATGAGAAGCTGATCGCACCACCAGCCCGGGGCGGCGGCCGGCCGCGCGGCAAGAAGAACTTCTCTCGCAACGATGGGTCCCGCGGCCCCCGCCGGAGTGGCCAGTACGCCGGTCGACACCGCGGCTGATCCGTCCGTTCCGCACCGCGTGACTACCATGGGTCGAGTGGTGAATCCCTGCGTTCCCGATGTTGTCCTGTCCGCTGCATCGTCTGATGATGCAGCGGGCATGGTCGGCGTCATCCATGCCGCTTTCGGGGCTCGCCGGCCGCTGAACCCGCCCTCGACCGCGGTCAACGAGACGACCGAGTCGGTCACCGCCGTGCTCGCCGCCGGTGGCGGGATTTACGCCACCGTTGCCGGCCAGCCGGCTGGAGTGATCTTGTTGTCGCCCAAGAAAGCTGACCTGGCAGGAGTGCAACGGGTGTCGGTGCATCCCGACTTCCAGCGACACGGCATCGCGTCGGCCATGGTTGAGGCCATCATGTCGTACGCAGCGGAGCTCGGGTATCGCCGGCTGGAGCTCTTCGCCCGTGCTGAGCTGGCCGAGCTGATTGACTTCTGGCAGCATCGCGACTTCGTGGTCGACCGCAGAGTTGATCATGGTGTGATACTGACCAGGGTGCTGCCGATCACCCTCAGCATCCCCACCGCCGAAGCCATGCACGACTTGGGCCGGCAGCTGGCACAAGTGTTACAGGCGGGGGATCTGGTGATTGCCACCGGAGGTCTAGGTGCTGGCAAAACCACCCTGACCCAAGGGATCGGACAGGGGCTCCAGGTTGATGGTGTGATCATTTCTCCCACCTTCGTACTATCCCGGGTGCATCGCTCACGCTCCGGCAGGCCAACGCTGGTCCATGTGGACGCCTACCGGCTTTCCGGACCGGCCGAAGTCGATGATCTTGATTTGGATGCGTCCATGGACGACTCGGTCACTGTGGTGGAGTGGGGCGAAGGCCTGGTGGAAGGGTTGGCCAGCCATCGGCTGGAGATCGACATCCGCCGTTCCGGGGATGAGGATGACGAGACGCGACTGGTCGTGATCAACCTGGTAGGTGACCGCTGGCAAGCAGTTGATCTTGCCAGTCTTGATCGTGCCAGTCTTGATCATGCCAGTCTTGCTGGTGAGGTGAGCAGGGTGCGTGAGCCCGAGGTGTCGGGTGTCTGAACAACCCGAAGGCCAGGGACTGGTGCTGGGCATCGACACCTCGACCGATGTTCGGGTGGGCGTGGCGCTGGACGGAAGGGTGCTAGCCCGGGCAACCGTGACCGAGAGTCGGCAGCATGCCGAACAGTTGATGCCGCGAATCGTTGCCGCCGTGGGCGAGGCAAGTGTTGAGCTGGCTCAGCTGAATCTGGTCGCCGTCGGGCTTGGCCCGGGTCCATTCACCGGCCTGCGGGTGGGCATTGCCACCGCGCAGGTGCTGGCCTACGCGCTCGGTGTCGGTCTGCATGGTGTCTGCAGCCTCGATGTGGTCGCCGCCCAGTGGTGCGATGCGGACCAGCCGCCGACGGAGGAGTTCGTGATCGCCTCCGACGCACGGCGCCAAGAGCTGTACTGGGCCCGGTATTCAGCCACCGGCGTGCGCTTGGACGGTCCGCATGTCAGCCGGCCGACAGAGCTGCCTGATCTGCCGATCGCCGGCCCCGGAGCTGGTCTCTGTCCGGACAGCCACCGGCAACCCTCCGCAGCGTCGCCCAAGAGTCTGGATGCCGGCCGGCTCGCTGCGCTTGGCCTGCTGCTGCCCGATGCCGGCAAGGAGCCGCTCTATCTGCGGCGGCCCGATGCCGCAGAACCAACCAGACCGAAATCAACCCTTCCCCGGGCAACTCTGCCCCGGCCAACCTCACTCCACCCAGCGTTGCACCGGTCAGGGCCCACCCGGCGCAGCCGTGAGCCCGTCGGTGAGCAGGCGGAGCGTCCGCCGCAGAAACCGGGAAACAGTCGATGATCATCATCGAGTCCGGGACCCTGGACGACTTGGCTGCGGTGCTGGAACTGGAACGGGCCAGCTTCGCGTGGTCCGAGCAATGGAGCGAAGTGAGCTGGCGTGCCGAGCTGTCCAGTAGCCAGCGCCGGGTGCTGATCGCTCGCGCTGGTACGGCAGCAGCTGAAGGCGGGATCATCGGCGGCGGCGAGTTCATCGGCGACAACAGGGACAACCGGGTGCTGGGCGCGCTCTCGGTGCAGACCATTGACGCGACAGCCGACCTGCATCGCATCGCCGTCGCCGGGGACCAGCGCCGCAGTGGAGTTGGCCGCCGGCTGGTTGAGGCTGGGATCGAGGCAGCCCGCGAGGATGGGGCCAGCCAGATGATCCTCGAGGTCCGATATGACAACGAACCGGCGATTGCGCTGTACCAGGCAGCCGGGTTCGAACAGCTGGCGGTCCGCAGGAACTACTACGGTCCCGGTGCAGATGCCCTGGTCCTCAAGCTGTACCGGCTGGGCGGGGACCGAACGGAGTTACGATCATGACCACTACCACAGTCGACCCGGCTCGCCCCGCCTCAAGAGGACCCGCTGAGTCACTCGGACCTGCTGGCCCGCTGGTGCTGGGTATCGAGTCCTCCTGTGACGAGACGGGTGTCGGTATCGTCCGTGGCGATTCTCTGCTGGCCAACGAGGTGGCCTCGTCCATGGAGCTGCATGTCCGCTACGGGGGTGTGGTGCCCGAAGTCGCCAGCCGGGCTCATCTGGAGGCGATGGTACCGGCGATCGAGCGCGCCTGCGCTGCCGCCGAGGTGGATCTGAGCGAGCTGGACGGCATTGCCGTGACTGCCGGTCCGGGTCTGATGGGTGCGCTGGTGGTCGGTCTGGCCAGTGCCAAGGCACTCTCGGTGGCCTGCCACAAGCCGTTGTACGGTGTCAACCATCTGGCCGGTCACGTTGCCGTGGACCAGCTGGAGCATGGGCCGCTGCCCACCCCGTGCGTGGCCCTGCTGGTCTCCGGCGGGCACACCTCGCTGCTGCTGGTGGACGACATCACCACCCACCTCACCGAGCTGGGTGCTACCCAGGATGATGCGGCCGGCGAGGCGTACGACAAGGTGGCCCGGGTGCTCGGCCTGCCGTACCCGGGTGGGCCCCACATCGACAAGGCCGCGACCGGTGACCCTGGTTTCATCTCCTTCCCGCGGGGGCTGAGCGGGGCCAAAGATTTGGCCCGACATCGCTTCGACTTCTCCTTCTCCGGCCTCAAGACGGCCCTGGCGCGCTGGGTTGAGACCCGTCGGCGCGATGGTGAGGAGGTGCCGGTGGCCGATGTCGCGGCCAGCTTTCAAGAGGCCGTCTGTGATGTGCTGAGCGCCAAGGCGATAGATGCCTGTGCGGTCACCGGAGTCACCGATCTGCTGATCGGTGGCGGGGTGGCAGCCAACAGCCGGCTGCGGGCCCTGCTGGC
Source organism: Propionibacteriales bacterium (assembly GCA_038244025.1). GTDB lineage: Bacteria > Actinomycetota > Actinomycetes > Propionibacteriales > Propionibacteriaceae > Microlunatus. The sequence goes on along the minus strand of JBBSQO010000022.1, from coordinate 5,985 downwards.
TGATCGGGCCAGCGAGCATGGCATCGCCCTGCGAACCCCACGTCCCGGCCTGTGCACCGACAACGGAGCGATGATCGCGGTGCTCGGCTCGGCCATCATGGCGGCCGGCGGGAAGGCGTCCCGGCTGGACATTGCTGCCGACTCATCCCTGCCCGTATCACGCATACTGGTATGACGCGTTTTGGCTGGTATGACACGTTTTGGTTTCTTATCGACGCCCAAGGTGGATCAACAACCAGAACTGGACCGGGCGGAGGCCGACGATGGTGGAACCGACAATCATCGAGGCACTCGGTACCGCCAGCGGCCAGGCCGCGCTGGCTGCGGCTGCCCACTGCGAGGACCCAAGCGGGCTGCCAGCCGCTGCCACCCTGCGGACGCGGTTCCCGGCGGCACTGGCTGCGGCTGCACTGAGCCAGGAGTCCCTGCGCCGTAAGGCCCGGATCAAGTTCGGTGACGCAGCAGCAGCCATGCTGTTCACACCCGATGGCCTGCAGCAGGCATCCAGGCCCGAGGTGGCGGCCTGGCGCGCCCGCCGGATCGTTGCCGCGGGTGCCGAGCACGTTGTTGATCTTGGCTGCGGTATTGGTGCCGACTCGCTGGCCTTCGCCGCCGCCGGGCTGCGGGTCACCGCGGTGGAGCTTGATCCGGCCACGGCGGTTGTGGCCCGAGCGAACCTCGGGGAACGGGCCCGGGTGCTGACGGGCGATGCCGAGCAGCTGGCCGCGGCGCTGTTGTCCGAGCCGGACATCGCCGTCTTTTGTGACCCGGCTCGTCGGACGACCTCTGGACGGGTCTGGCAGGTGGACCAGTTCACTCCCGGCTGGTCGCTGGTCCAGGTCCTGCTTACCTCCGGACACGTCACCTGCATCAAGCTCGGCCCGGCCCTGCCGCAGACGCTGATTCCGACCGGGGTGGAAGCGGAGTGGGTCTCCCACGCTGGTGATGTGGTGGAGGTCTCGCTGTGGTCGGGTCCCGGCAGCCGATCCGGGGCACGTGCTGCGGCGCTGTTGCCGGCCGAAGCCCGGCTGGTCCGTATCGGAGCCGCACCGGCAGTCAAGGTCACCGGTCCGCGGACCTACCTGTACGAGCCCGATGGGGCCGTCATCCGAGCCGGCGCGGTCACCAACGTCGCCGCCGAGCTGGATGCCGCGCTCCTGGATCCACACCTCGCCTACCTGACCGGCGACCGTCGGGTCAGCACCCCGTTGGCCACCACCTTCCGGATCCTCGACGTCCTCCCGTACCAGGAAAAGGCACTGCGAGGCTGGGTCCGTGAGCATCAGGTGGGCACACTGGAGATCAAGAAGCGAGGCATCGACGTCGATCCCGCACTGCTGCGCAAGCGGTTGAAACCGCGGGGACCCGGTAGCGCAACCCTGGTGCTGACCAGGACACCTACTGGCGCTAAGGTGCTGGTGGTCGAAAGGCAGCTCGGGCTGGCGAAACCGGTCAAGGATGGCAGCCCGCAGGCCGGCTAGTTCGCCGGGCTAGTTCGGTTGTGCGGCTGCACCCCAGCCATGCCAGCGGTCGATCTCGATCCAGGCGCTGATGCGCTTCGATTGCCGATCCGGGTAGTCACCCCCGCCGAAGTGACGGGATAGCCGGTCAATGTCGATCCGGTCGGTGTCGTCAATCATCTCGACGACGCGGCCCTGGAGGCTGATGTGGGTGTACCAGTCGCCCTGCTTGAGTGCGGTCAACGAGACGCGAGGATCGGCGCGCAGATACTCCAGCCGTTTCCTACCGGCGTCCATGTTGACTAAAATGCGGCCGTTCTCGAGGAGGTACCAGGTGGCCACCGAGACCGGCTGGCCATCGGGACGTACGGTGGTGATGACGGCCGGGTTCGGCTGGCTGAGTAGCGCGGCTGCGGCGTCCGGCAGCGGTGGTTTTGGCATTGCGGCCTCCTGGGGCTGAGTATGTGCCCCACTCTGCCACGTTGTGTCGGTGGCCCCCCTGTTCTGGCACTCGTCGACCTCGAGTGCTAATCTCTGAATTAGCACTCTCACCCCGAGTGTGCCAACGGCCGGGACGGCTCCCGCGACGACGCCCCGACCATCTCATTCATTAATCCGACACTGTGAAAGGGGTTTGACGTGACAGCCACGATCAAGCCGCTCGAGGACCGTATCCTCGTTCAGCCGCTCGAAGCGGAGCAGACCACCGCATCTGGTCTGGTCATTCCCGATACCGCCAAGGAAAAGCCGCAGGAGGGCAAAGTTCTCTCCATCGGCCCAGGCCGTATCGACGACAATGGCAAACGCGTACCGCTTGATGTTGCCGAAGGTGACGTAGTCATCTTCAGCAAGTACGGCGGTACCGAAGTCAAGTATGACGGTCAGGAGATGTTGCTCCTGAACGCCCGCGACATCCTCGCCGTCGTCACCAAGTAAGTCCAAGAGAAGAAGAAGGGACCGTATACATGCCCAAGATTCTTCAGTTTGACGAAGAGGCCCGCCGCTCACTCGAGCGTGGTGTGGATGTTCTCGCCAATACCGTGAAGGTCACCCTCGGCCCCAAGGGCCGTAATGTCGTACTCGACAAGAAGTGGGGCGCGCCCACCATCACCAACGATGGTGTCACCGTGGCCCGCGAGGTCGAGCTCGATGATCCGTACGAAAACCTCGGCGCCCAGCTGGCCAAGGAAGTCGCCACCAAGACCAACGACGTTGCCGGTGACGGCACGACGACGGCCACGGTGCTGGCCCAGGCACTGGTGCACGAGGGCCTCAAGGCTGTCGCCTCCGGCTCCAACCCGATCGGGCTCAAGCGGGGTATTGACGCCGCCGTTGAGGCCGTCGTGGAGCGGCTGAAGACCGACTCCCGCGAGGTGCAGACCACCCAGGACATGGCCCACGTGGCCACCATCTCCGCCCGCGACGAGCAGATCGGCACTCTCATTGCCGAGGCGTTCGACAAGGTCGGCAAGGATGGCGTCATCACCGTTGACGAGTCCCAGACCTTCGGGACCGAGCTCGAGTTCACCGAAGGCATGCAGTTCGACAAGGGCTACCTCTCGCCGTACTTCGTCACTGACGCGGAGCGGATGGAAGCAGTTCTGGACGACCCGTACATCTTGATCAACTCCGGCAAGATCAGCTCGATGAACGATCTGCTGCCGCTGCTGGAGAAGGTGATCGGCGCGTCCGGGACCTTGTTCATCGTGGCCGAGGATGTGGATGGCGAAGCCCTCTCCACCCTGGTCGTGAACAAGATCCGTGGCACCTTCACCTCGGTCGCCGTCAAGGCGCCCGCCTTCGGTGATCGCCGCAAGGCACAGCTGGAGGACATCGCCATCCTGACCGGTGGCCAGGTGGTGGCCCCCGAGGTCGGGCTCAAGCTGGACCAGGTCGGTCTTGAGGTGCTCGGCCGAGCCCGCCGGATCGTCGTCACCAAGGACGCCACCACCATTGTCGATGGTGCTGGCAAGTCTGAGGATGTCGCCGGCCGGGTGGCCCAGCTGACTGCCGAGATCGAGCGGACCGACTCCGACTGGGATCGGGAGAAGCTGCAGGAGCGGGTCGCCAAGCTGGCCGGTGGCGTCTGCGTGATCCAGGTCGGTGCCGCGACCGAGGTCGAGCTCAAGGAGAAGAAGCACCGCATCGAGGATGCTGTTTCTGCTACCCGGGCCGCGATCGAGGAAGGCATCGTCGCCGGTGGTGGTTCCGCGCTCGTGCATGCCGCCGTAGCCCTGTCCGATGGACTCGGTCTCAGTGGGGACGAGAAGGTCGGTGTCTCCATCGTCAAGAAGTCGGTGATGGAGCCGCTGCGCTGGATCGCCGAGAACGGCGGTGAGCCCGGCTACGTCGTCACCGCCAAGGTGGCCGAGCTGAAGCCCGGCCAGGGCTACAACGCGGCCACCGGGGAGTACGGCGACCTGCTCGGCGCCGGTGTCATCGATCCGGTCAAGGTCACCCGCTCTGCGCTGGCCAACGCCGCCTCGATTGCTGCCCTGCTGCTGACCACCGAGACCCTGGTGGTGGAGAAGCCGGAAGACGATTCCGAACAGGCCGGTCACGGTCACTCCCACTGATCCTTAACCGGTCAGCAGGACGCAAGTATGAGGGCCTCTCCCTGATGGGGGAGGCCCTCGTTGGCTGTCCCGCGCCGGTTGGCTGTTGGCCCGGGTGTTAAAGCTCGACATGTCATCGTGCCTGCTCAGATGAAGGTTGACCGAGGATCCGCTCGTTGAGCGGTGTGTGTCTTGCGATTCGACGGTTGAGGCGCGGCGACTGGTCGTCTTGGTTGCAGGCGCCTGCCGCTGTTCTGGCCAGGGCAGCCCCGCCAGCCACCAGCGTTGGCAACGGAGAGTCGCTGATCGATCCGATGACCGATCAGGTCGAGACGCTCCCCACCGGCCGGAACTGGCCGGCAGGATTCCGCCCGCCGATGTTTCCGGCTGCGAGTTATTGGGTACTCGAAGCACCAGTTCATATCCGATCTGGATACAGGTACACATGTGTATTCAGCCGAAACGAGGGGACAGCATGTCCATCACAACTGATCAGGTCCAGGGGATCATCAACTCCGGCGGCAACGTCGTCAATGAGGAGGGTCACAAGCTCGGTGGCATCGGCCAGATTTATCTCGATGACTCGACCGGCGAACCAACGTGGGTGACGGTAAAGACGGGGCTTTTCGGTAGCCAAGAGTCGTTCGTCCCGCTGGAACAGGCGAGCGTGGACGGGTCCGACATTCGAGTGCGCTATGACAAGGATACGATCAAGGACGCGCCACGAGTCGACGCCGATCGTGATCTGAGCCCCGACGAGGAAAAGGCGCTCTATTCCCATTATGGCCTTGGCGGCGCGGGCGGCGGCACCGGTGATCGCGATGCTGGCGTTGGACAGGCAGACGCCGGCGTCGGCGGAGTCGGAGATGATCGTGCAGCCGACCGTGATGTGTCGGACCGGGACCGTACTGATGCTGGCGTGGCTGACCGGGAGGACGCCGGCCAGGATGTGTCAGGCTCCAACACCGATGGCGCGATGACGCGTTCCGAAGAGCAGCTGAAGGTCGGAAAGCAGACCCAAGAGAGCGGCCGGGCGCGGTTGCGCAAGTATGTTGTCACCGAGAACGTCACGCAGACGGTTCCGGTTCAACATGAAGAGGTCAGAGTGGAGCGCGAGCCCATCACTGATGCCAATCGTGGTGCGGCCGAAGAGGGCCCGGGCATCAGCGAGGAGGAGCACGAGGTGACCCTGCACGAGGAGCGCCCCGTGGTAGAGAAGGAAGCCGTGCCGGTGGAGCGCGTCCGCGTTGGTACTGAAACGGTTACCGACGAAGCCACCGTTTCTGACGAGGTACGCAAGGAACAGATCGACACCGATGCGGACGATGACCGGACGCGTGGCGCTGTCGGCGACGACCGGACTCGTGGTGCTGGGAATGATCGGAGCACTACCTAAGCTTGGCCGGCATTCGACCGGGCACGATGTGGGCGCCAGGCCATCAACCACCTGGCGCCCAGCCATAATGGTTTGTTCATGTTCCGGCGTCGCTGTGATGGGGTAACGTTGCTGGCAGGTCGGGAGCTTCCCGGGGGGTGAGCGTGTTCTACGACGTGAGTGTGCCGACGGTTGATGCCGCCTTGGTAGCTGATGCCCAGGCGGGCGACCAGGCAGCTGTCAATGCCCTGATCTCGCTGGTTCGTCCGATGATCTTTCGCTATTGCCGGGGTCGCTTGGCCAGTTATGCCGGCGGGGTTGACTGCGCTGATGATGTGGCCCAGGAAGTCTGCATGGCCATCTACCATGCCTTGCCTGGCTACCAGGATCGGGGCGCCCCGTTTAGCGCCTTGGTGTTCGCGATTGCTGCCCATAAGGTCGCCGATGCGCGGCGGGCGTTCGGACGGCGACCCATCCAGATGGAAGACATCCCGGAGCGGACCGAACCGTCACTGACACCAGAGCAACAGGCTTTGGCGGAGGCGAATTTTCGCCTTGCGGCCGGACTGATCGACAGGCTTCCAGCCCGGATGCG